>JAJHPN010000432.1 GCA_020890855.1 Candidatus Contendibacter sp.
CGGTGGCCAACCGGTCGGCGTTTCGATCTGCTTTGAAGCGGTGTTTGGCGAAGACCTTCGCCTCGACCTGCCGGAGGCGACATGGCTGATCAATGTCAGCAACGATGCCTGGTTCAAGGACTCCACCGCCCCGCACCAGCATTTGCAGATCGCCCGGCTGCGGGCGCTGGAGCTGGGGCGGTTCATGGCGCGTGCGACCAATACCGGGGTTTCCGCCCTGATTGACCAGCGGGGCCGGATCGTCGCTCAAGGGCCGCAATTTCAGGCCGAGGTGATTCGCGGCGCGGTGCAACCCCTGCGCGGACTGACCCCTTATGCTCGATTTGGGGATTTGCCGGCAGTGGTTTTGATGATAGCGTTACTGGGTTTCGGACGACTTCTCGCTCGCCGCCCTGCCGCCTCATGACCGAATCCATCGTTCCTTCGCCCGCCCGCGCCGCGCCTGAACTCCGGACCATGGCCGGCCTGGGCGGCATTGTGTTCCTGTTGCTGCTGGTCTCCTGCACCACCGCCCCGCCCCGCAACGTCAACGACGCCTGCGCCATCTTCGCTGAATATGATGACTGGTATCCCGACGCCAAGGCCGCCAGCCAGCGCTGGAAGGTTCCGATTCCAGTGCTGCTGGCGATCATTCATCAGGAATCAGCATTCCAAGCCGACGCCCAGCCGCCGCGCCGCTGGCATCTCGGTTTTATTCCGGGCGCTCGTCCCTCCTCGGCCTATGGTTACAGCCAGGCGCTGGACGGCACCTGGGATCGCTACACCGCCACGACCGGCAAGCCGGGCGCAGACCGCGACGATTTTGCCGATGCAGTGGATTTCATCGGCTGGTACGTCAATGAAACCACCCTGCGCAATGGCGTCGCTCGCAGCGATGCCTATAACCAGTATCTGGCTTACCACGAAGGGCAGGGCGGTTTCGCCAAGGGAACTTACCGGAACAAACCATGGCTGCTGGATCGGGCGCGAAAGGTCAGCCGTCAGGCCGCTCGCTACGGTTCGCAACTGGCGCGCTGCGATCCGCGACGGATAGCCCGGAACTGAAGTAGGCGGGCAAAAAACCGCCAGTGAATCCGGCTGACGGTCAATACAGGATACTCAGGCTTATGTCTGATGTTCAGGCTTTGCGCAGCAAGAAATGGAACCGCCCGCCCTCTTCACCCGCTTCCAGCAAGGCATGGCCCAACTGCCGACTGAACGTCTCGAAATCCCGGACTGAATCTGGATCCGTGGCGATAACCCGCAGCACCTGACCGCTACGCAGACTGGCCAAGGCCTTCTTGGCCTTGAGAATCGGCAAGGGACAATGGAGCCCAGAAGTGTCTAATTCAGCATCAATTGCCGTCATGAAAGTTTGCTGGCTGCCTGGAGGAAAGCCGCCATTCAACCATGCGGATTCCGCTGGCGCAAATCCCGGAACCCCGGACCGGCTATCCAGTCTTATTGGATTACCTTGGCCCGCCTGTGTAATCCCATGTCCCATCGCCTGCTTCCCCTGTCCCTGAGCCTGATGCTGGCTCTGACGCCTGCCGCCCCGAGCGCCGCTCAATCCATCCGCCTGCCTGACATGGGCGATCCTTCCCAAGTCGACTTTGGCCCCGACGAAGAACAAAAGCTGGGCCTGGAAATCCTGCGCAAACTGCGCGAGCGCGATCTGATTCTCGACGATCCCTACCTGACCGAATATCTTAATTCCATCGGTCAGAGCATCGTCACCTATGCTGACCAGAACAGTGCGCCCTATACCTTTTTCATCGTCCGCGACGCCGACATTAACGCCTTTGCCTTGCCGTACAACTTCATCGGCGTCAACGCCGGCCTGTTGCTGGCGACCGGACGGGAAGATGAGCTGGCCGGAGTTTTGGCCCACGAAATCGCCCATGTCTCACAACGGCATATTGTCCGCGCCATTGCGGAGTCCAAACGCATGACCTTGCCGCTGGCGGCGGCCATGCTGGCTGGAGCTGCGCTGGCGGCAGCCAGCAAACAGGCGGGCCAGGCAGCGATGATGGGATCGTTGGCCGCCAGCGCTCAGCATCAAATCAGCTTCACCCGCGCCAATGAGCAGGAGGCGGATCGGGTTGGGATGCAACTCCTGGCCAAGGCCGGTTATGATCCCAAAGGCATGAGTGACTTCTTCGCCAAGTTGGAGCGCCAGGCCAGCGGCGAGGCCCGCAACCGGATTCCTGAAATGTTACTGACGCATCCCCGTCCGCAAAACCGGGTTGCTGATACGCAGGACCGGGTCGAGATTCCGCCATTGCGACGCACTGTACCCCGCGACCGTAAAGCCTATGACTTGGCCAAGGCCCGGACGCTGGCGCTGGGAACCGATGACAACCAAACCCTGATTCGTAATCTGGAAACGGTGCTGGACAAAGGTTCGGCCCACGAGGCGGCGGATCGCTACGGCTATGCCCTGGCGCTGCGGCAGGCCGGCCGTTACGATGAAGCTCAAGCGCAGATCGCCCGCCTGCTCAAAAGCGATTCAGACCGGTTGGCGTTCCGGCTTGAAGCGGCGGAGCTGGCGCTGGCCCAGGGCGACCGGGCGCAGGCTTGGCGATTGTTCGAGGATATCCGCCAGTTGTACCCCGATGATTTCACCTTGGCGATAAGCTACGGACGGGCGCTGACCACCCAGGGCGATCCGAAACTGGCGCTAAAGCTATTGCAACCGCATCTGCGCCGCCGACCCAATGATCTGACCCTGTACGCCACCTACGCCCAGGCGGCGCAACGCACTGGCGACCTGGCGGCGACGCATGCGACGATGGCCGAGTATCACTATCTGAATGGCGAATTACTGCCCGCCATTGAGCAACTGGAACTCGGCCTCAAAAACCCGGGTCTGTCTCCCAATCAGGAAGCGCAGCTACACGCCCGGCTCAAGCAGTTCAAGGCCGAGGCCGACGTTCTGAATCCATCGCTTTCCAAACAGACTGCGCCCTGACCGGCGCCGCCGATCCTGTTTGCAACAGCTATACTCAAGCTGCCGCCGAATTCCCACTTTCAGGACGCCGCTCCGCCATGGCCGATCCATCCGATGCTTCCCCTGCCGGTTTCGATGCCGAACTGCTGCTCAAACAGGCCCGCGCTTATCTGGCCTTCGGCAAGCAGATCCACCAGTTTACCGATCGGTTCCAGGATTCCCTTGAGCAGGAGGCGGACTGGAAGACGGCGGCGCGGCGGCAGTTTGAGCAGTTTAAGGACGCCATCACCCAGTCGAGTGAAGCGCCGGGCGTCAATACTGATCTCGCCCGGTTGTCGACGATCATGGTGGACGCCTGGCAGCAGACCGCGCTGACTTTGCAATTGCCCATCCCCGCGCCGACCGACCGGAACTCGTCCGCCTGGCTGGCCTATCAGCAAACCCAGCGTCAGTATTTCGACCTGTTGCAGCAAGCGGCCAGCGCGGCGCTGGACCTGATGGAGCAACGCTTGCAGGAACAGGCCACTGCTGGCGAAACGATTAACAGCCTGCGCGAATTGTATAACCTGTGGGTGGCCTGCAACGAGCAGACCTACGGACGGATGCTGCGTAGCGCTGAATACAGCGAACTCAGTGGCCGCCTGCTCAATGCCCTGCTGGTCTGCTACCCACGTCGTGAGACTGCCTGATGATCAACCTCAGTCCCACTCAGATTGCTGAAGAATTACGGACATTCACCGGCCGGCTGGCTCAGGGGGCCAAAACTTTGGGCGGTCTGGGTGAGATCGAAACCGGCGTCTCGCCCCGCGATCCGGTTTACCAGGAGGACAAGCTGACACTGTACCGCTACCAGCCCCGGGTCGCGGAGCTGCATCCGATTCCGCTACTGATCGTCTACGCGCTGGTCAACCGGCCCTACATGATGGATTTGCAGGACGATCGCTCACTGATTCGGGGCTTGCTGGACGCCGGGGTTGACGTCTATCTGATCGACTGGGGCTATGCCGATGCCGATGACCAGCAGCTGACCCTGGCTGATTACGTGCATCGTTACATCGGTCATTGTGTGGATCATCTGCGCGAATCGCGGCAGCTGGCGGCTATCAATCTGCTCGGCGTTTGCCAGGGCGGGGCGCTGAGTCTGTGCTTTGCGGCGCTGTATCCGGAAAAAATCCGCAATCTGGTGACGATGGTGACGCCGGTGGATTTTCATACCCCGGACAACCTGCTCACTCACCTGATCCGGCATATTGATATTGATCTGTTAGTGAATACGCTCGGCAACGTACCCGGTCAAGTGCTGAACTTCGCCTTTTTATCGCTGAGTCCATTCCGGCTGGCCGGGCAGAAGTATGTGGATGTGGTGGATATTCTCGACGACGCCGTGGCGCTCAAGAATTTCCTGCGAATGGAGAAGTGGATTTTCGACAGTCCGGATCAGGCCGGCGAGGCGTTTCGTCAATTCGCCAAGGATTTTTTCCAGCAAAACAAGCTGGTCAAGAACGAAGTGATCATTGGTGAGCGGCAGGTCGATTTACGCCAGATCACGATGCCGGTTCTGAATGTCTACGCCAGTCAGGATCATCTGGTGCCGCCAGCAGCGTCCAAAGCCTTGGCGAGCTGTTGCGGGAGCGGGGATTACTCCGAACTGTGCTTTCGGGGCGGTCACATTGGCATTTACGTCAGCGCCCGCGCTCAACAGGAAGTGCCGTCAGCCATCGCCTCCTGGTTGCTGGCGCGGCAGGAACCCCAAAAAAAGAAACGGAAAACCGCCAAGCGGCGCGTCGTCAGGAATCCCTGACTTTTCGCCCTTTGCGCTCGCGCTCAACGACCCGGACTGGCGGATCAGGCGGGGGAGTCGGCAAATCCGGATCGCCGCCTGCGGAGGACTTGGGCTGGAGCCGCTCGCTGACGCTGTTCCACAGCGACAGGTTGTGCTCCACCAGTTCGGTCATCATCGCTAGCGGGTTCTTGCCAATAAGAGTCCGCATCTGCTCCCGGAACAGGTGCTGCTGGTCAACAAAGGCTTGCAGGCTCTTCTCCAGATAGTTGCCCATCATCCCTTGCAGGGTGTCGCCGTAGAACCGGATGATGTGGGCCAGCACTTCGCTGGTGAAAATCGGATTACCCTGCTCTTCCTGCTCGCTGATGATTTGCAGCAGAATTCCACGGGTAATATCGGTGTTGGTGCGGGCATCAATGACATGGAACTCGGCCCGCTCTAGCACCAGTTGCTTGACATCCTCTAGCGTGATGTAGCTGCTGATGGCCGTATCATACAGCCGGCGGTTCGGGTACTTCTTGATGACGCGCGGTTCGCTCATAGCAGGCCAGGCATGGAAAAAGCGACGCGGCGCTACCGGAATCAACCGGCAGCGCCGCGCACACTTAGGACTTAGTGATAGTAAAGGCCGCCGTTGACAGTGATGTCTTCGCCGGTGATGAAGCCGGCGTCTTCCGCCGACAGGAAAGCTACGGTGCGAGCGATTTCAGACGGCTCGCCCAGGCGGCCCGCCGGAATGCCGGCAATGACCTTGGCCAGCACATCTTCACGGATGGCCCGCACCATCTCGGTGCCGATATAGCCCGGCGAGATGGAGTTGACGGTGACGCCCTTCTTGACGCATTCCTGAGCCAGCGCCTTGTTAAAGCCGTAGATCGCGGCCTTGGTGGCGGAGTAGTTGGTCTGACCAGCCTGGCCGCGCAGGCCGTTGACCGACGAGATGTTGACGATCCGGCCCCAGCCTCTTCCAGTCATCCCTTCATAGACCTGCTTGGTCATGTTGAAGACGCTGTACAGGTTGGTCTTGATCACCGCGTCCCACTGATCGGGAGTCATCTTGTGGAACATGGAGTCGCGGGTGATGCCGGCGTTGTTGACCAGGATTTCAATCGGGCCGACTTCCGCTTCGATCTTCTTGCACACTTCGGCGCAAGACTCAAAGCTGGTGACATCGGCCAGATAAACCGGAATGTCAAAACCTTCCGCCGCACGGTCGGCTTTCCACTTGTCCACAGCTTCCGACTTGAGGCCATTGTAATCCACCGCAACGACCCGACGGCCCTGCTCAGTCAGCGCCTTGCACATGGCGGTGCCCAATCCGCCGATTCCACCCGTAACGACTGCAACTCGAGACATTGGAAACTCCTCATTTGGTTATTTGGTTATGAATCAATCACGTTCGACAGCCAGAGCCACGCCCTGACCGCCGCCGATACACAGGGTCGCCAGACCCTTTTTGGCGTCGCGGCGGGCCATTTCATGCAGCAGGGTCACCAAAATCCGGCAGCCGGAAGCGCCGATAGGGTGGCCAAGCGCAATGGCGCCGCCGTTGACATTGACTTTGCTGGCATCCCAGCCCATTTCGCGGTTGACACAGATCGCCTGGGCGGCGAACGCCTCATTGGCTTCGATCAGATCCAGCTGTGCGACTGTCCAGCCGGCTTTCTTCAGGCAGGCGCGGGAAGCGGGAATCGGTCCGGATCCCATGATCTTCGGGTCAACGCCGGCTTTGGCATAGGCGGCGATGCGGGCCAGCGGCGTCAAGCCCAGGTCACGAGCGACGCTGGCCGCCATGACCAGCACCGCAGCGGCGCCATCGTTGATGCCGGAAGCGTTGCCCGCAGTAACGCTACCGTCCTGTTTGAAGGCAGGCCGCAGCTTGCTCAGGCTTTCAGCAGTGGTGCCGGCGCGAGGGAATTCGTCGGTGGCGAATACGACTGGAGCGCCTTTGCGCTGGGGAATTTCGATCGGGGTAATCTCATCCTTGAACCGCCCGGATTCAATGGCGGCAATGGCCTTGTGCTGGGAGGCGGCTGAAAAAGCATCTTGTTCTTCGCGGGAAATAGCCCACTGGGCGGCGATGTTCTCAGCGGTAATGCCCATGTGGTAGTGATTAATGGCGCAATGCAAGCCTTCACTGAGCATCGAATCAGCTAACCGGGCGTCGCCCATCGTGGTGCCGCGCCGTGAACCGAGCAACAGGTGCGGCGACAGGCTCATGCTTTCCTGACCGCCGGCGATCACGATCCGGTTATCGCCATCGCGGATCGACTGGCAGGCCAGATGCACCGCCTTCAAACCACTGCCGCAAACCTTGTTGATATTGAGACAGGGGACTTCAATGGGCAAGCCGGCGTTGAGCGCAGCGGTGCGGGCGGGATTCTGGCCGGTGCCAGCGGTCAGCACCTGCCCGAGAATCACTTCATCAATCTGGGCCGGATCGACGCCGGTTTTCCGCAGCAAATCCTGGATGATTTTGGCGCCCAGAACATTGGCGGGAATGGCCGACAGGGAACCCATGAAATTGCCGATTGCAGTGCGGGCGGCGGCGACAATGACCACGTCTTCCATCGGGACTCACCTCTTGTGATGAATGTCGTTCTTGGTTTGGATGAAGCGCCGTGCATCGCAACAGGCGCCGGAACACGAAGGCGGGGGATGCCAGTTGGGGCGCCTGATCCTTTCGCCCCGCGGGAACTGGAAAGGCTCCCCACAAGGTAAGGTTGGCATTATTGAAGTTTGCCCTGATTCTTGTCAACCGACTTTGCGGTTGCAGCATGGCGTTGAGACAAACTGTCATGGTCAACGCACGGCCAGTCGATCAGAGCGCAACCTCACGTCTTGACCGCCTGCAAGCGGCGGATGATTTGCCAAGCCAGTTCGTCAGCCATGCTGTCGACCAGCGATTCCTGGGCAGCCTCAAAGCCCAGGACCCGGTTTTCATCGAACAGCAGACTGCGGTTGGCGGTGATGGTTTCGGCGGGAATCAGAGTTTTGCCATTGGCGAGCGTGACCTGATAGGCGGCGTTATAAGCGAGGAAATACTCACGCTTAACGTCAAAGCGGTCGGCGGCGATGGCGCGACGTCCGCTGCCTTCATTCAGGATGGTGATCGTAGCGGTCGCTTGAGCCGGATCGCGCACTACGGTGACGCCACTGCTGGTCAACACAGTCTGCAACCGCCGGTTCAGAACGCCGGGCGGCGTTCCAATGCCTTGGACGCTCTGGACAAAAACCACGGCCAACTCCGGCGGTAACTGGGCCTGACCGCGCAACTGAAAGCCGCAACCCGCCAGCAACATCGCCAGCAGCATTCCGCCCAAGAGAACCTGACGCATCACCGCCTCCCTCACATCCCGACATCGGGGCGTCAGCACACCACATTGACCAGTTTACCAGGCGCGATCACGATTCTGCGGATCGGCTTGCCGTCGATGAAGCGCTGCACGTGGGCATCCGCCAACGCCGCCTGCTCGATGACGCCGCGATCAGCATCCACGGGAACCTGAATCTGCCCGCGCAGCTTGCCGTTGACCTGCACCACCAGCTTGAGCAGCGCTAGCGTCAGCGCCGTCTCATCGGGTTCCGGCCAAGACGTGTTGAGCACCTCGTCGCCATAACCAAGTTCCCGCCATAAGGTATGAGCGATGTGCGGGACAATGGGCGACAGCAGCCGCAGCAGGATGCTCAAACCCTCGCGACGCACCGCAGCCGTCCCCCCCGCTTCACCGACTTCCAATCGGGCCAGCGCGTTCAGTATCTTCATCCCGGCGGACACCACGGTGTTGAACTGGTGTCGACCAAAGTCGTAGCGCGCTTGCCGCAACGCCTCATGGACTTCGCGGCGGAGATCGCGCACTGAATCCGCCAGCGCAGCGGCATCGGGTTCGCCAGCGGCGCGAATCACGGCCTGATGCTCGGCGGCAAAGCCCCACAACCGGCGCAGGAACCGGTACGCGCCGGCGACCCCGGCATCTGACCATTCCAGCGCCTGATCGGGCGGGGCGGCGAACATCATGAACAACCGGGCGGTATCGGCTCCGTACTGATCGATCAAGGCTTGCGGATCGACACCGTTGTTCTTTGACTTGGCCATCTTTTCGACGCCGCCGATCGCCACCGGTTGATCGTCGCGCTTGAGGATGGCGGCAACCGGTCGGCCCTTGTCGTCGGTTCGCACCGTGACCTCAGCCGGATTAATCCACTGTTTACGGCCCTCGGCGGTGTCCCGGTAGAAAGTCGGCGCGATCACCATACCCTGGGTCAGCAGGTTGGCGAACGGTTCCGAAATGGCCGTCAGGCCAAGATCGTGCATGACCTTGGTCCAGAACCGGGAATACAGGAGGTGCAAAATGGCGTGCTCAATGCCGCCAACATATTGATCCACCGGCATCCAGTACTCGGCCCGCGCATCGATCATCGCCGCCGCGCCGGGGGTGCAGTAGCGGAAGAAATACCAGGACGAATCGACAAAAGTGTCCATGGTGTCGGTCTCGCGCCGGGCCGGCTGACCGCATTTCGGACAGGGAACATTGAGAAATTCCGGGTGCTTGTTGAGCGGGTTGCCGGAACCATCCGGCACCAGATGATCGGGGAGCAGCACTGGCAATTGATCATCGGGGACGGGAACTGCGCCGCAGTGATCGCAATGAATGATCGGGATCGGCGTCCCCCAATAGCGCTGGCGGGAAACACCCCAGTCGCGCAGCCGCCAAATGACCTTCTTTTCGCCGAGTCCCCTGGCGTTCAAATCAGCAGCTATCGCGTCTACCGCCTGGGTGAAATCCAGCCCGTCATATTTTTCGGAGTTGATGCAGATTCCATAATCAGCGTAAGCGTCCCGCCACGGCGCAGGCGTGTGATCGCCGGCGCTGGTGCGGATCACCGGCTTGATCGGCAAGTGGTACTGGTGGGCAAAGGCGAAATCGCGTTCGTCATGAGCCGGCACCGCCATCACCGCGCCTTCGCCGTAACCCATCAGCACATAGTTCGCTACCCACAAGGGGAGTAATTCGCCGGTCAGCGGATGCGTCACGTTCAGGCCGGTCGGCAAACCTTTTTTCTCCTGAACCGCCAGCTCGGCCTCGGTGACGCCGCCATGCCGGCATTCCTCGATGAACGCGGCCAGGGCGGGATTCTCTTTTGCTGCATGTAGCGCCAGCGGGTGTTCGGCGGCGACCGCAACATAGGTTGCGCCCATCAGCGTGTCGGCGCGAGTGGTGAACACCCAGAGAATGCCGTTCTCACCTTCGGCGAGCGCATAAGGAAACCCGATCCGCACCCCGTAGCTCTTGCCGATCCAGTTTTTCTGCATCAGCTTGACCTGTTCCGGCCAGCCGGACAGATGGTCCAGTTCCGCCAGCAGTTCGTCAGCATATTTCGTGATCGCCAGGTAATACATGGGAATTTCGCGCTTCTCGACCACTGCGCCGGTGCGCCAGCCGCGTCCGTCAATCACCTGTTCATTCGCCAGCACGGTCTGATCCACCGGATCCCAGTTCACTACCCCGGTTTTCAGATAAGCGACGCCTTTTTCCAGCATCCGCAAAAACAGCCATTGATTCCAGCGGTAATAGTCCGGAGTGCAGGTCGCGACTTCGCGCTCCCAATCCACCGCGAAGCCGAGCAAGCGCAACTGCTTTTTCATATAGGCGATGTTGTCAAAGGTCCATTGCGCCGGAGCGACCCCACCGGCCATCGCCGCATTTTCCGCCGGCAGGCCGAAAGCATCCCAGCCCATCGGTTGCAACACGTTTTTACCCAGCATCCGCTGATAACGAGCGATCACGTCGCCAATGGTGTAATTGCGAACGTGGCCCATGTGCAGCCGCCCGCTGGGGTACGGAAACATTGACAGGCAGTAGAACTTCTCTCGGCCCGGCTCCTCGCGCACGACGAAAGCTTGTTGGGCGTCCCAATGATTTTGCGCTTCACGTTCAATAAGTTGTGGATTATAAGACTCGGCGATCACGGCAGTTTCCTAGCTTTAAACCGGCGTTGAGAAGTGCGTTAAGATTAGCACAACCAGTTTTGATTACGTTTGAGTGGTCTGTTGCTGATCAGTGCTGAGTTCGCCGCCCGCAACCAGGAAAAAGTTGACTATGAATGATCATCCCCTCCCAACTCCCGCCCTCAGTTACCGCGATGCCGGAGTCGATATTGACGCCGGCAACCGGCTGGTGGATCGCATCAAGCCTCACGCCAAACGGACCCTCCGGCCCGGCGTTCTGGGTGGACTGGGCGGTTTTGGCGCCCTGTTTGAGTTGCCGCTGGATCGCTATCGACAACCGGTGCTGGTATCCGGGACGGATGGCGTTGGCACCAAACTCAAACTGGCGCTGGAACTGAATCAGCATGAATCCATCGGCATTGATCTGGTCGCAATGTGCGTCAACGACGTGCTGGTCGTCGGGGCTGAACCGCTGTTTTTCCTCGATTATTACGCGACGGGCAAGCTGGACGTGGACATAGCGGCAACCGTGATCCAGAGCATCGCCGCGGGTTGTGAACAGGCCGGAGCGGCGCTGGTTGGCGGCGAAACCGCCGAGATGCCGGGGATATACCAGGATGGCGATTACGACCTGGCCGGGTTCTGCGTCGGCGTGGTGGAAAAGGCGCGGATGATTGACGGCGCCAAAGTCCAGCCCGGCGATGCGTTGCTGGGACTGGCTTCCTCCGGTCCCCATGCCAACGGCTATTCGCTGATCCGCAAGATTTTGGCGGTTAGCGGGGCCAGGCTGGATCAACCGTTCGCGGCGCAAACCCTCGGCGCGACCCTGCTGACGCCAACCCGCATTTACGTCAAATCGATTCTGAAGTTACTGGAACAGGTCGAAATCCACGCGATTGCTCACATCACTGGCGGTGGGCTGACTGAAAACCTGCCACGGGTTTTGCCCATGAACGCCCAGGCGATTGTTGACCTGGCCAGTTGGGAGCGTCCGGCGATTTTCCAATGGCTGCAACAGCAGGGCGGGGTCGCCGAGGTGGAAATGCGGCGCACCTTTAACTGCGGGGTCGGGCTGGTGGTGTGCGTCGCAGCGGAGGCCGTGGCACAGACGCTGGCGGCGCTGCGGGAAGCGGGCGAAACCGCCTGGCTGCTCGGCTACATCGCCGATGGCAAGGGTGAGCCCGTGGTGGTGTTTGTGCCATGAGCGCGATTCGCAAGCTTCGGCTGGCGGTCCTGATTTCCGGGCGCGGCAGCAATCTGCAAGCCCTGCTCGATCAATCCGCCAGCGGTGAATTATCTGCCGAAGTGGTCGCCGTCATCAGCAACCAGCCCGGCGTTTATGGGCTGGAACGGGCGCGGCAAGCCGGCGTTCCGGCATTGGAACTGAATCACAAGCGCTTTGCTGACCGGCCCGGTTTTGAAGCGGCGCTGATCGAACTGATTGACCGTTATCAGCCGGATCTGGTGATTCTGGCGGGCTTCATGCGGCTGCTGACCGCCGGCTTCACCGATCATTACCAAGGCCGGCTGCTCAACATTCATCCGTCGCTGCTGCCCAAATTCCGTGGCTTGCATACCCATGAGCGCGCCATTGCCGCTGGTGAAACCGAGCATGGCGCCACCATTCATTTTGTGACGGCGGAACTGGACGGCGGACCGCTGATTGTCCAGGCGCGGGTTCCGGTGTTGCCGGGCGACGATCCCGAGGTGCTGGCGGCGCGGGTGCTGGCGCAGGAGCACCGGTTGTATCCGCAGGCGATCCGCTGGTTTGCCGAGGGGCGATTAAGGCTGGACGGGGAACAGGTGTGGTTTGACGGAGCGCCGCTGCGTCAGCCGCAGCGGCTGGAGGATGTGGTCTAAACCCGGTAATAGTCCCGATACCAGGCGACGAACCGGGCCACGCCTTCTTCAATCGGCGTCGTCGGCTGGTAACCGACATCGGCGATTAACGCCTCGACATCAGCAAAGGTGTCCGGCACATCGCCCAACTGCATCGGCAGCAGATTTTTAACCGCCGTGCGTCCCAGGCATTGCTCCAGCACCTCGATATAGCGCAGCAGTTCGACCGGGCGGTGGCTGCCGATGTTGTACAACCGGTACGGCGCATGGCTGGTGGCGGAATCCGGCGCCGCGCCCGACCAGGCCGGATTCGGCGCCGCCGCCTGATCCAGCGTCCGAATCACCCCTTCCACAATGTCATCAATGTACGTGAAATCGCGCCGGTGCTGACCGTAATTGAAGACGTCAATCGGTTGCCCGGCCAGGATCTTGCGGGTGAACAGGAACAGCGCCATATCAGGCCGGCCCCACGGCCCATACACGGTAAAAAACCGCAGTCCGGTGGTCGGCAGCCGGTACAAATGGCTGTAGGCGTGCGCCATTAGCTCGTTGGCTTTTTTGGTGGCGGCGTACAGACTGACCGGATGATCGACATTGTCATGCACCGAAAACGGCTGGCGGGTATTCGCGCCATAAACCGAACTGGACGAGGCGTAGACCAGATGTTCAACCTCGTGATGGCGGCAGGCTTCCAGGACGTTGACAAAACCTGCCAGATTCGAATCGACATAAGCGTGGGGATTCTCGATGGAATAACGCACTCCCGCCTGCGCCGCCAGATTCACCACCCGCTGCGGACGATATTTTTCGAAAGTTTCGGTCAGCGCCACCCGGTCTTCCAGACTGGCCCGCACCTCGGTAAAGCCGGCCTGCGCCTGCAACCGGGTCAGCCGCGCCTGTTTTAAACTGACGTCATAGTAATCGTTCAGATTATCGTAGCCGATGACCGTATCGCCGCGCTCCAGCAATCGCTGCGCGAGCGCCGCGCCAATAAAGCCGGCGCTGCCGGTGACCAGGATTTTCATTGCACTTGCTCCCTTGTAAGAATGCTGATCGGTGTTGCATCACTGTCGCTGCCCAAGCTGAATCAGGCCGCAACCGTATCAGGACTTTCGCTTTCCGTCATATCGGTCGGCGCGGGCATGCCGATCAAAGCCAACTCTTACAAGCCAAAGCCCGACGGAAACTGGCTATATCGGGAATCATTCCCGGCCTGAGGAACGCCCGATGAGCACCCCCCAACTTTTTGATCTCCAACAGACCGTCTGCGTCAATCCCGCCACCGGCGACATTATCGGCTATTCGCAGATGAATACGGCTGAGGAAGCCCGTGAAGCCTTGCGGCGCGCCCGCGCCGCGCAACCGGCCTGGGCGGCGCTGCCGTTAGCGGAACGGGTCCGCGCCATCCACCGGATCCGCGATTATCTGGTCGATCACGCCGATACGATCAGCGCCACCGTCGCTAACGATGTCGGCAAAACCCGGGTCGAGGCCTTGGCGACCGAAGTGTTGCCGAGTGCGATGGCGACCGATTACTACGCTAAAAATGCCCGGCGCTTTCTTCAGCCGCGCAAGGTGCGCAGCGGTTCTCTGCTGTTTTTGAACAAGCGCAGCCGGATTTTCCGCATTCCCTTTGGCGTCATCGGCATCATCGCGCCATGGAACTATCCGCTCGGCATTCCGATGCACGAGATTATTCCGGCGCTGCTGGCCGGCAATACCGTCATATTCAAGACCGCCCCGGAAACCCAGATGGTCGGGCGGACTATTGAAGCGATGATTCAGGCCGCCGGGTTGCCCGCCGACGTATTCATTCATCTCAACCTGCCCGGCGCGGTCATCGGCCAAATTCTGCTGGAGCCGGAGCATCACGTCGACAAGCTGTTTTTCACCGGTTCGGCGCCGGTCGGCAAAATACTCATGGCTCAAGCCGCTGAAAGTCTGACCCCGGTCTCGCTGGAGCTGGGCGGCAATGATCCGATGCTGGTCTGTCCCGACGCCCATCTGGAGCGGGCGGTCAACGGCGCGATGTGGGCCGGCTTGCAGAACAGCGGTCAGTCCTGCGGCGGGGTCGAGCGCATCTATGTTCATCAGGACGTATACGCGCCGTTTATCGCGCTGTTGAAACAGAAGGTGGAAACGCTGCGGCAGGGGCCGAACACCGATCATAATGTCGATGTTGGCGCGATGTGCACCGAGCGCCAGATCAAGACCATCCGCCGCCAAGTGGACGATGCGCTGGCGAAAGGCGCGACCGTTCTCGCCCAGGTCCTGATCGATCCGGCCCATGCGCACGCCAATTTCTACCCGGTCACAGTTCTCACCAATGTCGATCACTGCATGGAACTGATGCGTGAAGAAACCTTTGGGCCGGTGCTGGGGGTGATGAAAGTGGCGGATATGGAGCAGGCGATTGCGCTGGCGAATGACTCCAGTCTGGGCTTGACCGGTTCGGTGTGGTCGAGCAATACCCGTGCGGCGGTGGCGCTGGGGCGGCGGATTCATGCCGGGGTGATCACGATTAACGATCATCTGCTGACGCATGGCATGGCCGAGACCCCGTGGGGCGGCGTCAAGGAATCCGGGATTGGCCGCAGTCACGGCGAACTGGGCTTTGACGAGATGACCCAGCCCCAGGTGGTGACCACCGAATTGCTGCATTTCGCCAAGCGCAATCTGTTTTGGCACCCCTATGACGCCAAACTATATGACGGATTAAAAGGAGCGCTGCATTTGCTGCATGGCCGTGGCTTTGGTCTTCGCCTGCGCGGGTTCCTGCGTTTGGCGGCGCTGCTGCCCCGGATGTTCAAGGATTGAGATTCAGGCCCGTTTTGACCGACCAGAAAGCTGCGAACAAGGCGGGACTTTAGGCAATTTCCTGAATCAAGGTTATAAAGGTTATCGCCGTGGGTCAGAGGGCTGAACCTGACTCGCCACGACTCCCCTTCCTGCTAAGGTCTTTGGCGAAATTCGCCCAAACCTTTAACCTTTAACCTTTGGCTTTTAACTTCAATCATCCATGCTCCCCGTTATCGCTATTGTTGGCCGGCCTAATGTCGGCAAATCCACTTTGTTCAATTCGCTGACCCGCACCCGTAATGCGCTGGTGGCGGATTTTCCCGGCTTGACCCGCGACCGCCAGTACGGCCTTGGGCAGCGTGGCCCGCACCCGTATATGGTGGTTGATACCGGCGGTCTGACCGATGACGATGCAGGTCTGGCCGGCATGGTGCAGCAGCAGGCATGGCGAGCGATTGAAGAAGCCGACGCCATCCTGTTACTGGTCGATGGCCGGGCCGGATTGACGGCGGCGGATCAGGAAATCGCCAGTCAGCTGCGCCGCGCCGGGAAACCGCTGCATCTGGTCGTCAACAAGGGCGAACACCGCGATCCTGACTTGCTCAGCGCCGACTTTCACTCGCTCGGTCTGGCCCATCTGCATGTCATCGCCGCCGTTCACAATGAAGGCGTTGAAACGCTGATGGAGACGGTGCTGGCGGCGTTGCCAGGGGCGGATGAAGCCGATGACGATAGTGAGGCGGATGGACCGCAAGACGTGATCAAGCTGGCGGTGATCGGGCGGCCTAATGTCGGCAAATCGACGCTGGTCAACCGGTTGCTGGGCGAAGAACGGATGCTGGCCTGCGATCTGCCGGGCACAACCCGCGACAGCGTGGTCGCGCCATTCGAGCGCGACGGGCAGCGTTATCAGATCATTGATACTGCCGGGGTCCGCCGCCGGGCGCGGATCAGTGAGACCGTGGAAAAATTCAGTGTCATCAAAGCATTGCAGGCAATTGAGCAAGCACATGTCACGGTGCTGGTCCTGGACGCCCAGCAGGGGATCAGCGATCAGGACGCCAGCCTGTTGGGGCTGATTCTGGATCGTGGCCGGGCGCTGACGCTAGCGGTCAACAAATGGGATCATCTTGATGCCGACACCCGCGCCAGGATCAAGAGCGAACTCGACCGCCGGCTGACGTTTATTGACTTTGCCAAGATCCATTTCATTTCCGCCTTACATGGCGCCGGCGTTGGCGAATTGCTCGGTTCAGTGCGGGAAGCCTATGCCGCAGCGACTCGTAAACTGTCTACTCCAGAATTGACTCGTCTTCTCGAAGCCGCACTGACCGCGCATCAACCGCCATTGGTTCACGGTCACAGTATTAAACTGCGCTACGCCCATCAGGGCGGCCAGAATCCGCCCATGATCATCATTCATGGCAACCGGGTTGATCATGTTCCGGAGTCGTATCGACGCTATTTGGCCGGTTTTTTTCGCAAGCGGCTGGACTTATGGGGAACGCCCATCCGGATCGAATTTCG
>JAJHPN010000300.1 GCA_020890855.1 Candidatus Contendibacter sp.
TGAAATTCCGGTCGCGCCGGTGTATGTGGACGGCGAAAAAACCGTCACCTTGAAAGGCGAAACCATCGCCGCCGAGTTTCAGCACATCGTCGCGGCGTATGTGGCCCGGCGTTATGGTTAAAAAAGCCATCTCCTTGGTCTCACCAAACGGGGGTTTCTTGCGTTATTGCAGGCGGCTCAACCGGGCGTTGGACCCGGCTGCCGCGTAACCCGCTACCAGCCAAACCGTTCCTGTAACTGGCGCAAATGGCGGCTGTCCGGGGTTTTGCGTCGCGCCTCCCGCCAGATTTTTTTCGCTTCCTCGCGCTGACCGCTCACCCACAACGCCTCACTCAGATGAGCGGCGATTTCGGCGTCGGGATTGGTCTGATACGCCCGGCGCAGATAATCCAGCGCCTTCGGATAATCCCCCAGCCGGTACTGCACCCAGCCCATGCTGTCCAGCACCGCCGCATCATCGGGCAACACCGTCAGCGCCTGCTCGATATAACCCAGCGCCTCGGGATAGCGGTCGGTGCGATCCGCCAGGGTATAGCCGAGCGCATTGAGCGCCTGCCCGTTTTTGGGATCGGCGGCGATAATGGCCCGCAAATCCCGCTCCAGCACGTCTAACCGGTCGATCCGTTCCGCCAGCAGCGCCCGGGCGTAGAGCAAATCCTTGTCGTTTGAGTGCAGTTGCAGCGCCCGATCCAGCACATCAAACGCCTCCTGAAACCGTTCGGCCTCGCGCAAGGCTTCCGCCTCGGCCAGATAGAGAATGATGCTGTTTTGCGGATTGGCGCGCCGCAGCGCATCAAAATGCTGGCTGACGACAGCCGTCGGATCGCCCGCCTTGGCCAGCGTCACGCCGATCCGCATCCGGGCGGTCAGCGTGCGATCCTCGCCCGCCACCCGGCCATACCATTCCTTGGCCTTGGCGTAGTTGCCGCGCTGCTCCTCGATTCGGCCCAGCTCAAAATAGGCGTCAGCCAGCCGGACATTGCGCTTGATCAGATCCAGAAAATAGCTTTCCGCCAGATCGTATTGCCGAGTTTCCGCCGCCAGCAACCCCAGCGCATAAACCGAATCCGCGTCCTTGGGATTCTGATTCAACAGAATGGCGAATTCGCGGCGAGCCTGATCCAATTGCCCGGCTTCAATCAGCAATCGGGCATAACTCATCCGCAGATTGCGGTCGCGGGGCAGCGCTGCAACGGCCTTGCCCAATCCGACCAGCGCCGCCTCCCGGTCATCCTGATCCAGCAGGATGCGGGTCCGCAGCAGATGGGCGGCGGCCAGTTTCGGATTGCGAGCCAGCGCCTGATCGAGACCAGCCAGCGCCGCCGGACGGTCGCCGGTGGCAGCCGCCAGCATCGCGTAGTAATACTGGGCGAAAGCCGAGCGCGGGTTGCGGTCGCGGAATTGCCCCATCACCCGTAACGCCGCCGGCTTGTCGTCTACCTGGCTCAGCAGCGAAGCCAAGGTGGCGTAGCCATCCTGCTTGTCCTTCTTGCTGGCCAATCGCCGCACCACTTCCAGATCATTCGCCGCCTCGTCCACCCGGCCATTACGGAGCAACGCCAGCGCCAGCGCCTGCCGGGCCTGATCATCCGCAGGGGCAAGCATCTGCCAGCGTTGCGCCAGTTCCAGCGCGACGGTATGGTCCTTCATCAGCAGCGCCAGCATCGTCGCCCGCTCGGCGATCTTGGGATCACGGCTGGTAGCGGCCACCTTGCGATAATTAGCCAGCGCCACATCGAGTTGATCACGCTTGCCAGCCAGTTCCGCCGTCAGCACCTGATACATCGTTTCGGCGCGGGCGCTGCGCTGCAATGTGGGCCGGATCGGAAATTCCGATTCCACCGGGGCTTGTGCGTCCACCACGGTGGCGCACCCGCTTAACAGCAGCAGCACGCCAAAACCCAATGCTTTCAAAAGTGTGTTCATTGCCTGTTATTACCACTGGTGTGTGTTGATCGTTTGGCTTTGGCAGCGGAAGAAACCGCTGGAATGGAGAGGGATAACGTAGAGCCGGCTTCCGCTGGCCTGATGAAGAATCTTGCTACAAGGCGCTGTCGGAGAGATTAATGGCGCGCCGAAAAGCCCAACCGGGATATGACCTTGTCATTCACCGGTTTTATCCCGCAAAATCTTAGCATTTTTCAGCCCCCCTCCGGTTTACCTATGCCCCTGCTGGCTCTTGGCCTCAACCATCGCACTGCCCCCGTCGCGGTTCGCGAGCGGGTCGCGTTCCACGCCGAGCGGCTGGATGCTGCGCTGCGAGACTTGCTGGACTGTGGCTGCGCCCGCGAGGCGGCAATTTTGTCCACCTGCAATCGCACCGAGCTGTATTGTCGCCTCAAAGGCGATGATGACCGGCAGGTGGTGGAATGGCTGGGCGATTACCATGCGCTGCGTCCGGCGGATTTGCAGCCTTACCTGTACCAGCACGCCGGGCAGCGAGCGGTGCGTCATATCCTGCGCGTGGCTTCCGGGCTGGATTCGCTGGTGTTGGGCGAGCCGCAGATTCTCGGTCAGGTCAAGGCCGCTTATCAGGCCGCTAATAGCGCTGGCGCGCTCGGCTCCCGGCTGGAGCGGCTGTTTCAGCACACCTTCGCCGTCGCCAAACAGGTCCGCACCGATACCCGGATCGGGGCTAGCCCGGTCTCGGTCGCATTCGCCGCCGTCGGACTGGCCAAACAGATTTTCGCCGATTTGCCGCAACGCACTGCGCTGCTGATTGGCGCGGGCGACACCATCGAACTGGTCGCTCGCCACTTGCACGATAATGGCGTGGGGCGGTTGATCATCGCCAACCGCACCCTGGAGCGGGCGCATGCGCTGGTCGCGCCCTTCTCTGGTTACGCGATTAGCCTGGAAGAAATCCCCATCCATCTTGGCGAAGCCGACATGGTGATCGCCGCCACCGCCAGCCCGGGTCTGATGCTGGACGCGGCGCTGATTCGCCAGTGCCTGAAACAACGGCGGCGACGACCGATGTTCATGGTCGATCTGGCGGTGCCACGCGATATTGATCCGGCGGCGGCGGAACTCGACGACGTATACCTGTACACAGTTGACGATCTGAAGGACATCATTCAGGACAATCTGCGCTCCCGGCAAGCCGCTGCTGAACAGGCCGAGGAGATTATTGACAGTCAGGTCGAGCATTTCATGGCCTGGCTGCGAACCCAGGACAGCGCCGCCAGCCTCCATGCCCTGCGCCGACAGGCGGAAAAGACGCGAGACGAAGCGCTGGCGCGGGCGCAACGGCAACTGGTCCAGGGCAAAGACCCCGCTGAAGTGCTGCATATTCTGGCCAATACCCTGACCAACCGCCTCATTCACCCGCCCTGCGCCGGCCTGCGCGAAGCCGCTGCCCAGGGCGACCTTGAAATGTTAAAGCTGATTAAGAACCTGTACCGTCTTGACGGTCGGAATCCTTGCCGATGAACCCTTCGATGCTGACCAGGCTGGAGCAGTTGGCTTCCCGCCATGAAGAAGTCAGCGCCTTGCTGGCTGAACCCGCCATTATTGGCGACAACGATCGATTTCGCGCCCTGTCGATGGAATACGCCCAACTGGAGCCGGTAGCCAGCGGCTTCTGGGCCTATCGCCATACCCTGGATGAGCTGGACGCCGCACGTGAGCTGAGCCGCGATCCCGATCCCGAGTTACGCGCCCTGGCCCAGGACGAGATACTGGAGGCCGAAAATCGCCGCGCCGATCAGGAACAGACGTTGCAACTGCTGTTGCTGCCCCGCGATCCGCATGATGCCGGCAACCTGTTTCTGGAAATCCGGGCGGGGACGGGCGGCGACGAAGCAGCGTTGTTCGCCGGCGACTTATTGCGGATGTACGGACGCTATGCCGAATTGCGCGGCTGGACGCTGGAACTGCTGAGCGAGAGCCTTGGCGAGCATGGCGGCTATAAGGAAGTGATTAGCCGCGTCATTGGTCAGGGCGCTTATGCCCGGCTGAAGTTTGAATCCGGGGCGCACCGGGTCCAGCGGGTGCCGGTCACGGAGGCGCAGGGCCGGATTCACACCTCTGCCGCCACTGTCGCCGTGCTGCCGGAGTTGGCCGAAATCGAGCAGGTGGAGATCAATCCCAGTGATCTGCGGGTCGACACCTACCGAGCCTCCGGGGCCGGCGGTCAGCATGTCAATAAGACTGACTCGGCGATTCGCCTCACCCACCTGCCCAGCGGGATCGTGGTGGAGTGCCAGGACGAGCGTTCCCAGCACAAGAACCGGTCGCGAGCCATGGCCCTGTTGCAGGCGAAATTGCTGGCGGCGGAGCGGGAAAAACAAACTAGCGCCCAGGCCCAGAACCGGAAGTTGCAAGTGGGCAGCGGCGACCGTTCCGAGCGAATCCGCACCTACAACTTTCCACAGGGGCGGATCACCGACCATCGCATCAATCTAACCCTCTACAAATTGGGCGATGTGCTGGAAGGGAACCTGGATGCGGTGATCGAACCGCTGATTCGGGAACAGACCCTGATCGACCTGAATGCCCTGATGGCGGAAGCGTAGCCACCTCAAGGTCGGACCAGTTTTTTGTGCTGGAGAAGGTTTGCCCTAATGTTGCGCTTGCTGCTGGCGACTACTTTTTCCGTGATCTTGAGCGGTTGCGCGCCGCTGCCGGTGGTCGGCGTCGAAACCGCTGTCCGCTCCCCGGTTGCCCAACCGGATCGGGCTGACCCAGCGCCGACCACCCAGCCGGCTAACCCGACCAACCCGGTTTTTATCGAGGAGCGCGCCCGCCAGGCCGATGCAACGGGTCGCCGGGATGTGGCCGAAGGCTATTATCTGCAACTGACCCGGCTGAAACCAAATGACGCCGCGCCGTGGTTTCGATTGGGCAATTTGTACGCTGAGCAGGGCCGACTCGATTCGGCGGAACGTGCTTACCGGGAAGCGCTGCGCCGCCGTGACGACGCCAAAACCTTGCATAACTTAGGGTTAGTGCAGGTTAAACTGGGAGTGGGCGCGTTGCGGGAAGCGCAAACCCGCTTGCCGTCCACCGATGCGGCCCGTCAGGAAACCCGCGAGCTGTTACAGACTTTGCTGGAAACAGCATCGCCTTAGCACACGACCTGGAGTGAATGCCATGAGCTATCAACACATTCTGTTTGCGGCTGATTTTTCCGAAGGCGCTTTGCAGGTCGGCGAACGGGCCAAGGAAATCGCCCGGCCATCAGGCGCGCGATTAAGCCTGATCCATGTGGTTGAAGATGTGAATATCGGCTTGGGGGGCGGCTATGAACTGTTGCCAGTACTATCAGAATTACCCGACCAGGCGTTGTCGCAGGAAGCTCGAACCGCGCTGGGCGCGCTGGCGGAAAAGCTTGGCCTGAAAGACGCTGAACAGTGGGTGGTCAATGCGCCATCGACCAAGGAAGGCATTCTTGGCGCAGCCAGGGAACATGGCGCGGATTTGATCGTGGTCGGCAGTCACGGTCGCCACGGGCTGGCGCTGTTATTGGGATCGACCGCCAACGCCGTACTGCACGGCGCGCCGTGTGATGTGCTGGCGGTGCGGATCCGTTAGTTTTCAATCCAGCCCCAGTTTCTTCAGCCGGTAGCGCAAAGCCCGAAAGGTGATGCCGAGTTTCTCAGCAGCGGCGGTCTTGTTGTAACGGGTTGCTTCCAGCGCCTGCCGGATCGCCGCCTTCTCCAAATCTTCCAGATAACCCTCCAGATCATCGACAACGGGCATCGCCAGAGCAGACGCCGTTTTTAGCTCGACCGGGGGGAGCGGTGTTGGCGCCGGGGCTGCTTTTGCGCCGACGCTGGGCGCGGGTGGTCGGATGAGCATCGCCTGTCCCGCCGGCAACAACAAATCTTCAGCCTGGATCACGCGGTCCTCGCACAGGGTGAAGGCCCGTTCGAGAATGTTCTCCAATTCCCGGATATTGCCGGGAAAATCGTAATCCTGTAGCACGGCCAAGGCGGCAGCCGCCAGCTCCGGTCTTGGCAAGCCGGTTTGCACGCTCAAGCGGTCAAGGATTGCCGCCGCCAGTTCGGGAATATCGCCAGGATGCTCATTCAAACTTGGCAACCGCAGACCAATCACGTTCAGCCGGTAGAACAAGTCCTGGCGAAACAGACCCCCCTGGACCAGCGCCGCCAGATTCTTGTGGGTCGCGCTGAGAATCCGCACATCAGTCGATATCTCAGCCTGCGCCCCAACCGGTCGCACGGCCCGCTCCTGAATCGCCCGCAGCAATTTGACTTGCATCGGAATCGGCAATTCGGCCACTTCGTCCAGAAACAGGGTGCCGCCGCTGGCCGCCTGAAACAGCCCGATCTTGTCCTGACTGGCCCCGGTAAAACTGCCTTTTTTGTAGCCGAAAAACTCGCTTTCCATCAGATGCTCGGGGATCGCCCCGCAGTTGACCGGCACGAACGGTTTATCAGCCCGCGGCCCGGACAGGTGGATCAGTCTCGCCGCCAATTCCTTGCCGGTACCCGATTCCCCGCTGATCATGATCGGCGCCTGGCTGCGGGCTAGCTTGGCGATCAGGGCGCGCACCCCGTCCATAACCGCCGACTGACCCAGCAACGCCGGGCGGTTCTCGCTGACACGACTGGGGCCAAGCCCACGGTTCAGCCGCAGCGCAGTCGAAACCATGTTGCGCAGCACCGCCAGTTCAAAGGGTTTGGATACGAAATCAAAAGCGCCCAGCTTTAGCGCTTCGACCGCGCTTTCCACATTGCCGTGGGCGGTGATGACGGCGACCGGCAAGTTAGGATGATGCTTTTGAATATGCGCCACCACCTCCAGACCGCTACCGTCCGGCAAGCGCAGATCAGTAATGCACAAGCTGAAGGGCTGGCGCTTAAGCAACACCCGCGCCTCGCCCACGGTTTCCGCCGGCAGGCAAATTACGCCCATCGGCAACAGGGTCATCTCGATCAGTTCGCGGATATCGGCTTCATCATCCACGATCAAGGCGGTGCAGGCGTCCATCAAACCATCTCCATCGGGGAGCTTGTGGGAGTAAACGTGATGCGGAAACAACTGCCGCCCCCGGCGCCGGGCAGATATTGCAAATGCGCCCGGTTGGCTTCGCATAGCTCACGGGCCAGATATAACCCGAGACCAGTGCCCTTGGCGCGGGTGGTGAAGAACGGTTCAAACAGATGGCCGACATGCTCGGTCGCCACACCGGGGCCAGCGTCGCGCACCTCCAGAATGGGCCGACCACGCTCCTGATCCACTGTGGCGGACAGCTCAAGACGCGGCGGCTCCCCCGGCTGAGCGCCATGCTGACAGGCGTTGGCGCACAGATTCCACAGGACTTGCCGCAACTGGTGCGGGTCGAAACTGATCGCCAGATCGTCCGGCTCCACAACATGCCGCCAGTCAGGAAGCGGCCCATCCGGCCCACGCAGAAACTCCTGACTGAAGGCGTCCAGCCACGGCCCCAGCGCCAACCGCTCCGGTTTGCCCCGGTCGCCCCGAGCTAGATCCAGCACATCGCCAATAATCCGGTTGGCGCGTTTGACGTTGTCATAGACAATTTGCGCCAGTCGCCGGGTCTGGGCATTGACGCCAGCAGCTTCTTCCAACAACTGGGCGGCATGGCCGATAGCGGCCAGTGGATTACGAATTTCATGGGCAATGCCGGCGGTCAGCCGGCCCAGCGCCGCCAGTTTGATCTGTTGTAGGCGTTCGGCGACCTGATCCGAGTCTTCCAGCAAAATCAGCGCATTGGTTGCCTGACGCCCGCTGAGCCGGGTAAAACGCGGGATCAGTTCCGGGCGGTGCTCTGCGGGGCGAAACGCCGGGCTTTCCGGCCCGTTGCCCCGTTTCCAGTTGCGCAAATGTTCTGCCAGCGCCGGAGATAAATCCTGGAGGACGCCACCAACCACGGCATGGGGTGAGGCGAGCATGTCCCACGCCATGTCGTTTAGCAATTGAATCCGGTCATCGGCATCCACCACCACCACCCCATTTTGCAAATGGCGGATAATGCCTTGGTTAAGCTCAGCCACTTCCAGCAGTTCACGGGTGCGTTGCCGGGCCAGCGCTTCGCTGCGCCGCGCTCGTTCGGCCAAAGTGTGGGTCAACCCGGCCGCGATAAACAACACCGCGCCCAAGATGCCCAGCCGAACCCAGTCATCGGTTACATTGCCGGTTTGTTCGAACAAACCGCTCCAGCCGGGCGAGCCGCGCCCGACCTGGCTCAACGCCTGGGCAACCAGCCAGTGGCCCACCAACCAGGAACCGGTCAGCAGGAAAAAACCCAGCGCCGCCCCAAGCAACGCTGAACTCAATGGCAGCAGGATGCTGCTGGCGGCGACGGCGGCGATCAGCAGGCTGTTCAGACTGCTGGTCAGCCCGCCAGAAGCATGGATCATCACGGTCAGCGCCGCCAGATCGGCCAACAGTTGCAGATGAGCCTGCACCATCAATCGCGGTCGCCGTCGGAAACTGCCGATAATGGCGGCCACCGCCAGCGTCATGTAGACCGTCGCCGCACCCAGGAACAGCGGGGGATTCAGCTTGCCGAACAACCGGTTCTGTTCGTCAATCGCAAACGCCGCCAGCAGCAGCGCCGCCAGCACCAGCCGGTAAATATTAGTAGCTCGGAACACCACCCACAGATGGCGACGATCCGTCAGCCGATCAGGGTAAAGCTCGGTATGCGGGTTAGTTAAGGGCATGACCATGTACGGTGGTTAGGGAAGCCACGAATCCGATCATTACTAGAGGCCCCGGCCTAAAATCAACCGGAATCGGCCGCTTATTTGATCTGCAATGATGCGTGAAGATTGTGGTATTTCGGGATACAATCACGGCTCCACTGCATAGATAGAAGGGGGCTGTAAACCGCATGAACCTGCACGAATATCAAGCAAAAGAACTCCTCCAGCAATTCGGCGTCGTGGTGCCTAAGGGCATCAAGGTCACTTCCCAGCAAGAAGCGGTCGAAGCGGCCAAAATGGTGAAGGAAGGGGGGCCGTGGGTGGTCAAGGCCCAAGTCCACGCCGGCGGGCGCGGCAAAGCGGGCGGCGTCAAGTTCGTTCGCACCCTCCAGGACGTTGAAGACGTCGCTGGCCGCTTGCTCGGCTCCACTCTGCACACTCACCAGACCGGTCCCGAAGGTGTTCCGATCCATGCTCTGCTGATCCAGGATGGGGTAGACATCGCCAAGGAATATTATCTGAGCTGTCTGGTGGATCGCAGCAAAAAGCGCATTATTCTGATTGGTTCTTCTGAAGGCGGTATGGACATTGAGGAAGTCGCCGCCAAGACTCCAGAAAAAATTCTGACCCTAACCGTTGATGCGGTCGCTGGCATTCAACCCTATCAGGCCCGTGATCTCGGCTTCAAGATGGGCATGGGCAAGAAGGAAGTAGAGCAGCTGGTCAAGGTGGTTACCGGCGTCTACAACCTGTTTGTCCAGAAAGATTGCAGCATGGTCGAGATCAACCCGCTGATCGTGACCACGGATGGTCAGGTGCAGGCGCTGGACGCCAAGGTCAGTCTGGACGACAACGCCCTGTACCGGCACAAGGACACCGCCGAAATGCGCGACCCGACCCAGGAAGACGAACGTGAGCACATCGCCCACGAAATCGGCCTCAACTACGTCGCGCTGGATGGCAACATCGGTTGCATGGTCAATGGCGCTGGTCTGGCGATGGCGACTATGGACGTTTGCCAGTTACATGGCGGCGAACCGGCCAACTTCCTCGACGTGGGTGGCGGTGCGACGGCTGACCGGGTAGCACGGGCCTTCAAGCTGATTTTGTCCTCCTCCAAGGTCAAGGCGATTCTGGTCAACATTTTCGGCGGCATCGTTCGCTGCGACACCATCGCCGAGGGCATCATCGCGGCGGTCAAGGAAGTCGGGCTGGCGTTGCCGGTGGTGGTGCGGCTGCAAGGCACCAATGTCGAGGCTGGGCGCGAGATGCTGGCCAAGTCCGGCATGAACATCATGGCCGCCGATGACCTGACCGATGCCGCCAAAATGGCGGTCGCGGCCGCCGCCAAGTAAGCATCCGCTCACCGCTTCGAGGAAAAGAACCCGTTATGAGTATTCTGATCGACAAAAACACCAAGGTGATTTGCCAAGGTTTCACCGGCTCGCAAGGCACCTTCCATTCCGAGCAGGCGATTGCCTATGGCACCAATCTGGTCGGCGGCATCAGCCCCGGCAAGGGCGGCTCCACCCATCTGGGCAAACCGGTCTTCAACACGGTTTATGAAGCCGTCGCCGCCACCGGCGCTGACGCCACCATGATCTATGTGCCGGCCCCGTTTGCCGGCGATGCGATCCTGGAAGCCGCCGACGCCGGCATCAAGGTCATCGCCTGCATCACCGAAGGCATTCCGGTCATGGACATGCTCAAGGTCAAGGCGACCTTGCAGAGCAGTTATCCGAATGTCTATCTGATCGGCCCCAACTGCCCCGGCATCATCACCCCCGGCGGCTGCAAGATGGGGATCATGCCCGGCCATATTCACCTGCCCGGCAAGATCGGCATCGTCTCCCGCTCCGGCACCCTGACCTATGAAGCGGTCTACCAGACCACCCAAAGCGGTCTCGGCCAAAGCACCTGCATCGGCATTGGCGGCGACCCGATTCACGGCATGAGCTTTATCGACGTGCTGACCCTGTTCAAGGACGATCCGCAAACCGAAGGCATCGTGATGGTCGGCGAGATCGGCGGCAGCGCCGAGGAAGAAGGCGCAGCCTACATCAAGGCCAACATCAAGAAGCCGGTGGTGGCCTACATCGCCGGCGTCACCGCGCCGCCGGGCAAGCGCATGGGCCATGCCGGCGCCATCATCATGGGCGGCAAGGGCACCGCGGCTGACAAGTTTGCGGCGCTGGAATCCGCCGGAGCCAAGATCGTCCGCTCTCCCGCCGACATCGGCGCGGCCATGAAGTCGTTCTTCAGTTGATGCGGTAATCTGACCGTCCCGCCCCTTGCCCACAAATGGGCGAGGGGTGGGGTGTTGAAGTAACGCCGCTGTTGTACAACCCGACTGCCGTGCTCCTCAGCCCGTCTTTGGCCTTTAACTTTTTCAAATGAGTCCCTCGCTGAACCACCGTTATTTTATAATTTGTTTTTTCGCTTTTCGTCATTCCCGCGTCTGCGAGAATCCAGTCACTTGTTGAAAAAATATGGATACCCGCCTTCGCCGATGACGGAAAAAGGCAGGTCAGCGAAAGTCCTGACAATCTTTGCTTGCAGAATGACCGCATTGATATTGACGACCAGCATGAGAGCTTCGCTGACAATCTGCAAACCCTTTTTGCATGCTGCTGGAGATAGTTCCAGGGCGTCAGCCTCATCACCTTTAGTGAGATCATGGCATGGCCGCTGATTCTTCTTCGCTCCGGGTCGTCATGGCCCAACTTGATTTTCTGGTCGGCGACATTGCCGGCAATATGGATAAAATCATGACCGCCGCCGCTGAAGCCCGCGACCGGTTGCATGCCGATTTAATCGTTTTCCCGGAATTGACGCTGACCGGTTATCCTCCGGAAGACTTATTGCTGCGCCCCGGTTTTATCCGCCAGGTGGAACCGGCGCTGCAATCCTTGTGCAAGGAGATTCAGGGGATTACCGCTATTGTCGGAGGTCCGTTGCCGACTCCCGACGGATTGCGGAATGCTGCCGTAGCGCTGGGGAATGGCCGGATTCAGGCGACCTATTACAAACAATGGCTGCCCAATTACAGCGTATTCGACGAGAAACGCTATTTCACGCCTGGCGCAGATCCGGCGGTGTTCACCGTTGCCGGAACGCGAGTCGGAATGACCATCTGCGAGGATGTCTGGTTGCCGGGGCCAGTGGCGCAGGCCGCCGGGGCTGGAGCGCAACTGCTGGTTAATCTCAATGCCTCGCCCTATCACGCCGGCAAGGGTGGACAACGGCTGGCGGCGTTGCGGCATCGGGTGCGGGAGGGCCGCATTCCCATCATCTACGTCAATCTGCTGGGCGGGCAGGATGAGTTGGTTTTCGACGGCGGCTCGCTGGTTGTCGGAGCCGATGGCGCCTTGATCCAGCGCGCGCCATTTTTCGAGGCGGGTCTGTATCCGGTGGATTTCCACAGCTCCGCCGAGGGCGCGATTCCGGTTCCAGGGCCGGTCGCCGAGGAACCGGGGCTGGAGGAAGGTATTTACCGGGCGCTGGTGCTGGGGGTGCGCGATTATGTCGAGAAAAATGGCTTTGCCGGAGTGGTGCTGGGGCTGTCCGGCGGCATTGATTCCGCGCTGACCCTGGCGATTGCGGTTGATGCACTCGGCGCGAAGCGGGTCGAGGCGGTGCTGCTGCCATCGCGCTACACCGCCGACATGAGCAATACCGACGCCGAACTGGAGGCCAAGGCGCTGGGCGTCAGTTACCGCGTCATGCCGATTGAGCCGGCGTTCCAGACGTTTCTGGATATTCTGCAACCAGTGTTGGCCGGGCGCGCGCCGGATAGCACGGAGGAAAACGTGCAGGCCCGGTGCCGGGGAGTCCTGCTGATGGCGATTTCCAACAAGACCGGCAAGCTGGTGTTGACGACCGGCAACAAGAGTGAAACCGCAGTTGGCTATTCCACGCTTTACGGCGACATGGCCGGCGGCTTTGCCCCGATCAAGGATGTGCTGAAAACGATGGTGTACCGGCTGGCGGCTTGGCGCAATCAACCGACGGCGGTGATTCCGCAGCGGGTGTTCGACCGTCCGCCGTCCGCCGAATTGCGTCCCGATCAGACCGACCAGGACAGTTTGCCGCCCTACGAAGTGCTGGACGCCATTCTGCATGGCTATGTCGAGGAAGACCGCTCGGTGGAAGAATTGATCGGAGCGGGGTTCGACCGGGCGACGGTCGAGCGGATAGCGCGACTGGTCATCATCAACGAATACAAGCGTCGTCAGGCCGCGCCGGGGGTGCGGATTACTCCCCGCGCTTTCGGGCGGGACCGGCGCTATCCGATCACCTCCGGGTTCCGGCGCTGAACCGCTGGTTCAGACCGGCTCATTCCAGCCGCAATCGGTCGTTAATCCGGATGCCGCGCTGGGCCGCTGCGCCGGCGTTGATCTCCAGGATATAACGCACCGTCGCTTTCTGGCTGGCGTAAATCGGGCAGTCCGGCGTCTGGCAAGGCAGGACGTTCGCCTCGATTTGCAGCAGGGCACCGTCCGGATCGAAATACAGCAGATCGAGCGGGATGAAGGTGTTTTTCATCCAGAACGCCGCTCTCCCCGGCGGTTGTACAAACAGCATGCCCTGGTCGGGCGGCAGTTCCCGGCGGAACATCAAACCGCGTTCGCGCTGTTCCGGCGTTTGCGCCACCTCGACTTGAAACGCGGCGGATCCGACCGTGATCCGGGTCAACCCGGCGGCGAACGCCGGGCTGATCAGCAGCGCGATCAACCACAACTGGATGATGAATTTTTGCGCGAAGGGCATGGCGGCATTCCTCTGATGCATTGGGAAGGTTGGTTCCTTTCAGCGTATCTCACGCCGTCATCTTGTGTCAGCTTGCCCTCATATTAGGAATCCGATCCGGGTTGTGGAATCACTGCTTCGAACCACCCCGGCGCTTAGCGCCACCCCGCCTTATCCAAGGCAGGGAAAAATCTCCCTACTCCCTTTGTCAAGTAGAGGGATTTTTCGTGTTCGCTATTTTGGTGTCTATATTTCGATAGAGATGATTTATAGTAGCGAGGTGAGACCACTGCATGAGTTTCTCGCCACTAGGCCGGTGATCCGCCCACGCTGCCGGAATCTGACATGAACAAGAAACTGCTCAGCGAAAGTGATATTTGCGCCAAATACATCACCCCACATTTGGTCAGCGCCGGTTGGGATGAAGCCACGCAGATTCGGCGCGAGATCAGCTTCACCAAGGGCCGCATTATCGTGCGCGGCAAGCTGGCAGCTCGTGGCCAGGTTAAGCGCGCCGACTATATCCTCTACTATCGGCCCAACCTGCCCATTGCCCTGATCGAGGCCAAGGACAACAACCATAGCCTCGGCGACGGAATGCAGCAGGCGCTGGATTATGCCGAAACCCTCGACATCCCGTTCGTGTTCACCTCCAATGGCGACGGCTTTGTCTTCCACGACCGCACCGGGATGAACGGCGTGGTGGAAACCACGCTCCCACTGGACGCTTTTCCGTCCCCTGCTGCGCTTTGGTCCCGCTACCAAACCTGGAAAGGGCTGACACCTGAGGTTGAACGGATGGTCTTGCAGGAGTATTACGACGACGGCAGCGGCAAGGCTCCCCGGTACTATCAGTGCAGCGCCATCAACGCCGCCATCGAAGTGATTGCCAAAGGGCAAAATCGCCTCCTGCTGGTCATGGCTACCGGCACTGGTAAGACCTATACCGCATTTCAGATCATCTGGCGGCTATGGAAAGCCCGCGTCAAGAAACGCATTCTGTTCTTGGCTGACCGCAACATTCTTATCGATCAAACCATGGTCAACGATTTCCGGCCTTTCGGCCCGGCCATGACCAAACTCAGCACCGGCGCTAAAACCATCGTTCGCGCTACGGATGGCGGCGCCAATGCCAGCATTGACACGGCTTATGAAATCTATCTGGGACTCTATCAGGCCATTACCGGCCCCGAAGAACGCCAGAAAGTGTACCGGCAGTTCTCGCCGGGCTTTTTCGATCTCATCATCATTGACGAGTGCCACCGGGGCAGCGCTGCCGAAGATTCCGCCTGGCGGGAGATTCTCGACTACTTTGCCGCCGCCACCCAGATCGGCCTGACCGCCACACCCAAAGAAACCGAATACGTTTCCAACATCCAGTATTTCGGCCCGCCGGTGTATGCCTACTCGCTCAAGCAGGGCATCCGCGACGGCTTTCTCGCTCCCTACAAGGTGATCAAGGTTCACATCAATGTTGACGTGGAAGGCTACCGCCCGGAACGGGGCAAACGGGACCGCGACGGTCACGAAGTTGAAGACCGGCTGTATGACCAGAAGGACTTTGACCGGCATTTGGTCATTGACGAGCGCACCCGGATCGTGGCCGGCAAGGTGTCCGATTTTCTCAAAGAGAGTGGCGACCGTTTCCAGAAGACCATCGTGTTCTGCGTGGATACCGAACACGCCGCCCGGATGCGCCAGGCGCTGATCAACGCGAATCCCGACCTGGCGGGCGACAATCCCCGCTATGTCATGCGCATCACCGGCGATGATGACGAAGGCGCCCAGCAGCTCGGCAATTTTATCGACCCCGAATCCCGCTATCCGGCGCTGGTCACCACTTCACGCCTGCTCACCACCGGCGTCGATGCCCAAACCTGCCGGCTGATCGTACTGGAGCGTGATGTCGGCTCGACCAGTGAGTTCAAGCAAATCGTCGGGCGCGGAACCCGCATCCATGAGGACACCGGGAAGCTCTACTTCGTCCTGATGGATTTTCGCGGCGCGACCCAGCATTTCGCCGATCCCGCATTTGACGGCGAGCCGGTGCAGATTTATGAACCGGGCGACCAGGACCCGATCACTCCGCCCGAGGTCGAGGCATGCGGGGGCGATCTGGGGGAAGGTGAGCCACCACCCTATGACACAGAGGCGACGGAAATCCCGGTGGATGGCGCACCGCCCGATATTTCCCTACCGCCGGACGCCGCCGAACCCCGCAAAAAAATCTATGTGAATGGCGTCCTGGTCACCGTGCTGGCCGAGCGGGTGGAATATCTGGACGAGAACGACAAACTGGTCACGGAAAGCCTGCGGGATTACACCCGGAAGGGTCTGCAACGGCATTTCGCCAGCCTGGATGATTTCCTCAAACGCTGGAAAGCCGCCGAGCGCAAGCAGGCCATTATCGAAGAACTCGAAAAGGAAGGATTGTTGCTCGACCCCTTGGCGGAGGAAGTCGGTAAGGACCTCGATCCCTTTGACCTGATTTGCCATGTCGCTTTCGACCGCCCGCCGCTGACCCGGCGTGAGCGCGCGGCGAAGGTTCGTCAGCAGGATGTGTTCGCTCACTATGGCCCACAGGCCCGCATGGTGCTGGAAGCGTTGCTGGACAAGTATCAGGATCAGGGCGTGCTCAATCTCGATGACCCCGGTATTCTGAAAGTCGCGCCCTTTGACCGGATGGGGACCGTGGTACAGCTCATCAAGCCCTTCGGCAGTCGCAGCGGCTTTGAACAGGCCGTTCACCAACTGCAAGCTGCGCTCTATCAGGAAGCCGCCTGACCTGCGCCAGGTTATTCTGCCATATGGACGCGCTAACCGTGGACCCGCGTGCAATTTCGTACCAGACCCAGAGGATAAATCGATGATTGATTTTACTGAAAACGACATCCATGCCGCCGGTGAGGTCGCTTGGAAAGCGATTCAAGATTACGCCAAAGAGAAACACATCTGTCAGGGCTGTTTGAGCATCGCAGTGACTCAAGACATTCTTTTTAATACCACGAAGAATCTGATTACCGATGAAAATCAGCTTGCTTTCATGAGTCAGATCGCAAAGGTTTTGAAAGATGCTATCGAGGCCAGGAAAACCAATCAGGGGATGAACCGCGCCGAACGGAGGAAGCTGAAAAGCAAGATGACAAAACTGCTGCCTGATAAAAGTTGAGCGCGCTTATAACCTGTCCATAACACTTAAAATCCCATCCCATGTCCGTCCGTAATACCGTTAAATCCATCCAGGACATCATGCGCCAGCAGCAATTCCCGGTCTCTTGAAAACTCTCATTTAATCAATATATTATAAAATATGTTTCTTGGCCTAGAATTTTAGTTTTTTAGGGTGCATAGCGTTACATTTTGTTCATCAGGGTGTGAAGATG
>JAJHPN010000144.1 GCA_020890855.1 Candidatus Contendibacter sp.
ACCGCACCTGCTGGACGGCCCCGCCCTGAGCCAGTTCATCCAAATGGTCGTGCAGGTAAACATGCAGCCCCTGGCCAGTCACCATGCCCTTCTCCAGCCGCAGCATCTCCTGCTGCACCGGCGCATTCTCAGCAGCCCTGCCGTAAATTTTGACCCACGCGCCGTCAACGAACGTGCCATCCTGCCTCCCGAATCGGCGATCTTCAAAAGCGTAGTTCGGCACATAGGGATTGCCGGCGAAATTGGCGTTCAGCACCGCGATTTCCTGGCCCTTGGCGTCGCGGTAGCGGGTTTCGCTACGCTGCGGACGGCCATTTTCATAAATCATCCGGTGGTTTTCGGTGTAGGCGATCTCGCCACGATCATCACGGGCGACGCCTTCAAACACTTCTTCCTGTCGAGATTCGATGGTGGCCCATGCCGGCAAGGCGGCATCCGCCAGCAGCAACACGCCGAAGGTGGCGGCGCTCAGGTAGTGGGTCGTCTTGGGAAAGGTCATGATTTGCGCTCTCTATTGCCTGGTTTGTGCGTACATACCAGCAAACAGACTCCCCTGAGCGGCACAGGTTCAGGAGCGACGCCACATTTCCGACTTGTTCAATCAGCTTTTAGCCGTGCATAACCCGCCAGGGCTTCAACCCGGCTGGCCGCCAAATCAACCACTGGCCTTGGATAATCCCGGCTCAATCCAGCATTGATCGCCATCGACTCGGCTTGCGCCAGCGTCCACGGCTGCTGGATGGCTGATGTGGACAGCTTCGCCAGCTCGGGAAGCCACTGGCGGAGATAAGCGCCGTCTGGATCGAACGGTTCGCTCTGCGCGGCCAGGCTATGATGCAGCCACCAGCGCGACGCCGCGCCCGGCAGCCAGGGCGCTTCTTCGTGGGGGGTATGAAGGTAAATCGGAATAATCCGCTGATGCCGAGCAGCGGCCTGGCGCAAAGTCGGGTGATCCGCCAACCGCAGATCGCGGCGAAACCAGACGAGAGCGGTGGACATCGCAGAGATCCTCCATCGGGCCACGTGGTTATAGTGCAACCAAACCACCGTGAGACAGTCTCTATGCCGGATTTGCCAGACTTCGGCCAACGAATGCAATCGGGAGGGTTAGAGTATGTATCTGTGCATCTGCAAAGCAGTTTCCGACCAGCAAATCCACCAGGCGATCCAGGAGGGGGTTCGCACTGTCGGCGAAATCAGCGTCCGGTTTGGCGTCGGCGCCGAGTGCGGCAAATGTCTGGATAGCGTTAGCGAGTATGTTGACGCCTGTCTGGCTGCGCCGCCGGCAGTTGCCGATCCGGATCCAGCCCTGACCCAACCGGTCATCACCCCCCCCGCACCGGCGGCGGCGGTCACTCACACCCCACCAGCGCCAGCCGCCTGGTTCGCCATCGATCTGTAACTTCCAACCCACCCCGGAGAATTTTCTGCATGAAAGGCGACGCCAAAGTCATCGAGTACCTGAACAAGGCGCTCAAAAACGAATTGACTTCGATCAACCAGTATTTTCTCCATGCCCGCCTATTGGAAAACTGGGGATTCGCCAAGCTCGGTCAGCATGAGTACGCCGAGTCCATTGATGAGATGAAACACGCCGACCGATTACTGCAGCGGATTCTGGCGCTGGAGGGGCTACCCAATCTGCAAGACTTGGGCAAGCTGTATATTGGGGAGAATGTTGAGGAAATTCTGCGTGGCGACCTGAGACTCGAACTGGTTGCTCACCCGCTCTACAAGGAAGCGGTCGGCTATTGCGAGAGCAGCGGCGACTATGCGACCCGCGATCTGCTGGCGGCGATTCTGTCCAGCGAGGAAGAACACATCGGCTGGCTGGAAATGCAACTGGGGCTGATTCAACGCCTGGGCCTGCCGGGCTATCTGCAAGCCCAGCTTTAAGTTCGATTCGTGTAGCCCTGCCCTATGCAGGCTGGACTGAAGCCGGCACAAATCATCCGTCTTCAGTTAAGCCGCATCTGTCGAATCAGAACAACCGCTGTTGTACCGCGGATCAAACCGGCATAGCGCGGATATGATGGATCAGGCGGCTCTTGTGTCTGGCCGCTTTATTCATGTGAATCATGCCCTTGCGGGCCATGCGGTCGATCACCGGCACAGCGATCCGATACTCGGCTTCGGCTTGGGCTTGATCGCCGCCGTGAATGGCTTTGATCACCCGCTTGATATAGGTGCGCAGCATGGAGCGCATGCTGGCGTTGTGCTGACGATGCTTTTCCGCCTGACGGGCGCGTTTCTTCGCTTGAACGGTATTAGCCAAAGTAAAGGCTCCTTGCAAAACAAAGGGATAAATACAGAAGGGTTAATCGCTGAAAAGTCGGTAATCATTGACGCTTCTCGCTATGCTGTCAATCCCTGGCCCGCGCCGCCATTAACGCGTTGATCGATAGCGCATGTTCTGACGGCGAATATTGGACATTCTTCACCGCGCCGCCGCCAGCGCCTGTTCCAGATCAGCCAGGATGTCGTCGATATGCTCGATGCCAATCGACAGTCGCACCAGATCCTCACTGACTCCGGCCTTAGCCAGTTCCGCCGCCGACAACTGCCGGTGTGTGGTGGTGGCCGGATGGCACGCCAGCGATTTGGCGTCGCCGATGTTGACCAGCCGAGTGACCAGTTGCAGGGCGTCAATGAACTTGGCCCCGGCTTCGCGCCCGCCGTGAATGCCGAAGCTGAGAATGCTGGAGCCGCGCCCACCCATGTACTTGTCCACCAGCGGCTTTTCCGGGCTGTCGGCCAGCGCCGGATAACGCACCCACTCCACCTGCGACTGGCCCTTGAGAAATTCAGCGGCCTTGAGCGCGTTCTCGCAATGGCGGTCCATCCGCACCGGCAAGGTCTCAATCCCTTGCAGAATCAGAAAGCTGTTGAAGGGTGAAATCGCCGCGCCGGTATTGCGAAGCGGCACCACCCGCGCCCGGCCAATAAACGCCGCTGGTCCCAGCGCCTCGACATAGACCACGCCGTGATAGGACGGGTCCGGTTCGTTCAGCCGGGCGAAGCGGACCTTGTGCTGATCCCAGGGGAAGCAACCGGAATCAACAATGATCCCGCCAATGCTGGTGCCGTGCCCGCCCATATACTTGGTCAAGGCGTGAACCACAATGTCCGCGCCATGCTCGAAGGGCCGACAGAGATAGGGAGTCGGCACCGTGTTATCGACAATCAACGGCACACCATGGGCGTGAGCCACTGCGGCCAGCGCCCCGAAATCAACGACATTCGCCGCCGGATTGCCAATGGATTCGCAGAACACCGCTTTAGTCTTGCCATCAATCAGCCGCTCCATCGCTTCGACATCGCGGTAATCGGCGAACCGCGCTTCAATGCCGAACCGGGGCAGAGTGTGGGCGAACAGATTATAGGTGCCGCCATACAGGGTTGAGGTGGTGACGATGTTGTCGCCGACCTCGGCGATGGTCATCAGCGCGTAGGTGATCGCCGCCATCCCCGAGGCCACCGCCAGCGCCCCGACCCCGCCTTCCAGCGCCGCGACCCGCTGCTCAAGAACCGCCGTAGTGGGATTCATGATCCGGGTGTAGATGTTGCCCGGCACCTTGAGATCGAACAGATCCGCCCCGTGCTGGGTGTCGTCAAAAGCGTAGGACGTCGTCTGGTAAATCGGAACAGCAACCGCTTTGGTCGTTGCTTCCGGCGTATAGCCGCCGTGAATGGCGATGGTTTCGAGTTTCATGGGCGGGATTCCGTAGGTTGCCAAGGGGAAAGTAGGCCAGTTTGAACGCGACGCTCAGACGATGTCCAGCCAGGCCGCGCCATAACTCAACGTGTGCAATGCCAGCCAGGCGTAGATTGCCGCCAGCAGATCGTCAAACATGATCC
>JAJHPN010000060.1 GCA_020890855.1 Candidatus Contendibacter sp.
TGACGGTCTCTGGCGAATCGGCGCCCATTATCGAACAACGATGTCGATTCTGGAATCTGCGAGTTAATGAGTTCTGGATTTAAGGATGGAGAACTGACTCTGTTGAAAATCAAACCGCTCCTGGTCGCCCTGAGCTTGGCGGTAGCCAATGTCTCAACCCGTGTGGTTGCCGACGATACGCTTCCGACACCGATCTTGCCCGACAATCTGCACTGGATCGATGCGCCCGGCGGACTCCCGCTACAGGCCGTTTGGATTCTCGGCGCTGAACTGAAACCGGAACCTTATTTAATCCGAGTCAAACTGAATGCCGGCGGCCGCATTCCGCCGCACACGCATCCCGACGCGCGAAACAGCACCGTACTGTCCGGTACGCTCTACGTCGGATTCGGCGCAACATTCGATGAATTGAAACTGGTGGCGATTCCATCAGGAGCGGTCTATGTCGCGCCCGCCCAAGTTCCTCACTTTGTTGCGGCCAAGGAGGCGGTTCTCTACCAAGAGGCCGGAATGGGTCCTACTGGAACCATTTTAGTGAAACCATAACGCCATGAAACGACGGCCGACGCCTGTCCATGATTGAGAAAACCGACAACCTTTGCTTCTGTTTCCAAGCCGTTCAGGACAGAGTTGTGCGCTCTGTGGAACTCCGGTTTTCATCAACAAACCGCTCTTCGGCAAGCGCAGAACTCGCCTCAAGCGGTTTTTAATAGCAGTGAACGTCCTGATTTATTGAATAGGTCAATTTAGAGTGGGTGGAGCCTCGCGCCCTAACCTTGGCCTGCAAATTCTCCAGTGAGCCAAGCGACCGCGAGACCGCAGCCAATGGTAGCCCCAAATCCATACAGCGACAGCAACTCGGCGATAAAATCCTCACTCTGCCCAAAAACTTGGGCCAGCAGCAATGATGAGATCGTAAGAACAAGCAACGATGCGATAAAAACAACAAGGTGTCTGAAGTTCATTTTAGACTCCTTACTGATTGTTTAAATAACACTTTTAGAGAACAACGCTTCAAGATCTTACGCGGGAAAAACGCCTCGAGCTCAGGACCTTCGCTTACCTGCCTTTTCCGTCATACCGGCGAAAGCGGGTATCCATCATTCTCAACGGGTTACCGGATTTCCGCATACGCGGAAATAACGAAAAGCGAAAGCCCTTAAAGATAAAAACTAAAGTCCATTTTATAATTTGTACTCCCTTCTTCGCTGCATTGCAACACAACAATCGCCTGATTTATGTCATAAATATCCCATTAAAAGGACAAAACACCATTATTAATCAAGAGTATCATGAAATTTTGTAGGCTTGGCTGTAACTATCGGGTCGCGCAAGCCACGCTGATGAAAGCCCCATGGGAGTGCACGACGACGATCGCGCCGGTGACAGCGGCGATTAAGGCGCAACTGCGGGAAGCGTCAATGGTGTGCTTTGATGAATCCGGGCTGCAGGTCCAGGGGAAATTGCAGTGGTTGCATGTGGCCTCGACCGCGGATCTGTGTAGTAACCCCGAAAAATTGGACAGTTGGCGAAGAGAAGTCAAACTATCCAGTGAGGGGGTTACGATGGGCGAGCGCAGACGGTTTTCACCCCAGTTTAAGGCGTAGCGGGTGTTGGAGTTGCTGAATGGGACCCATACCCTAGCAGAGATGTGCCAGGCGCATGGGATCAAGGTATCGCTGCTGTTGGCTTGGCGGAAGCGACTGATGGAACAGGCGCCGAAGGTGTTCGAGCGAGAAAGCGACCAGGACCCGGCTCAAGCCCGGATTGCGGAATTGGAGCGGTTGGTGGGTCGTCTGACGTTCGAGTTGGATGTGACAAAAAAGCCTCCAGTTTCTGGCGGACTCCTCAGCTCGAAAGCGGGAGGTGGTAACGCAGTTGGCCCAAGAGTACCCGTTGGCTTTGGTAGCGCGAGTGGTCGGGTGTTCCCGCAGTACGCTCTACGCCCCGGCCCGACCTCGACCCACTCCAGCCGCGCTCCAGCCGGCCTTGCTGGAAGTGGTGGCTAAGTGACCCACCTATGGATATCGGCGTATCACCACCGAGTTGCGACGGCGCGGCGGGCGGGTGGGGCATAACCGCGTTCAGCGGCTGTTGCGGACTTTGGGATTGACGCACGTCTCATCCCGACGGGGGTCCATACCACCGACAGTAAGCATCCGTTCCCGCGTTACCCGAATTGGGTGACTGGTTTGGCGGTGGTCCGCCCGAATCAGGTCTGGGTGGGGGAAATAGTCTTTACGCAAATGACAAAAACGGATGTGCTCGCTGCTCGGGTGGGTAGGGATATAGTGGACCCCGAAAAATGGACCAGGGGCTTAGATAGAATGCCACGTCACGAACGAGGAGAACGACGTGGCAAGAAAGCAATTTAGCAACGCGTTCAAAGCCAAGGTGGCCTTGGAAGCCCTTAAGGGTGAGAAGACCATCGCCCAACGCTCATCGGAGTACGGGGCCCACGCCAGCCAGTTCAACGCCTGGAAGCAGCAGGCGCGGGAAAAGCTGCCGGAACTATTCGGACGGCCCAGTGGAATGGACGACCAGCGCCGGGAAGCGGAGCAAGACCGGCTGTACCAACAGATGGGTCGCCTGCAAGTGGAGGTGGACTGGCTGCGAAAAAAGTCCAAAGCGTTGGGCTTGATGTGAGCGTGAAGCGCACATTAGTGGAGCCTGACGCGAAGAGTCCCCGTCTGCGTCGGCAATGCGCCTTACTGGGATTGAATCGATCGAGTTGGTATGCCCCCGCGTCGGTAGGCGACGAAAGCGCGGAAAATCAGCGGTTGATGGACCGGATCAACGCGATCTACACCGATCACCCGTTCTACGGCAGCCGCAAGCTGACGGCGGTGCTGCGTCGGGAAGGGTATCGGGTCAATCGCAAGCGGGTTCGGCGGCTGATGCGGGCGATGGGGTTAATGTCGATTGCACCGAAACCCAACACCAGTCGGCCCCATCCTCAGCAGGCGGTCTACCTCTACCTGCTGCGGGGAGTCGTCATCGAAAGACCCAATCAGGTGTGGTCGACGGATATCACCTACCTGCGGATCGAGCGGGGATGGGCCTACTTGGTCGCGCTGATCGATTGGCATAGCCGCTATGTGCTCGCTTGGCGGCTCTCCAATACGATGGATACCGCGTTCTGCGTGGACGCCTTAACCGAGGCGCTTGAACAGCACGGAACCCCGGAAATCTTTAATACCGATCAGGGCAGTCAGTTCACCAGCGCCGCCTTTATCGAGATCCTGAACCACCATCACATTCGCATCAGCATGGACGGCAAGGGTCGCGCCCTGGACAACATTTTCATCGAGCGCCGGTGGCGCTCCCTCAAATAAGAGGAGGTGTACTCCAAACACTATCAAAGTCTGCGTGAGGCTCAGGCCGAATTGTCGGTCTACTTCCGATTATATAACACCGACCGTCCACACCAGTCACTCCACAATCGGACCCCCGAACAAGTCTATCGTAACGCCCAGCCACCCCAGTAACTGGGCCAGCAGCACCGTTTCTAAACCAAGTGGCTTCTATCTTAAATCGCCCGTTCTGTGGTCTTGACTGAGGGGTCCACTATAGTCGTCATCAGGGGTTCGTTGATCATAAACAGGTTGGCGGTTCCACACCGTTCATATTCATCATCCACGCGTTCGGGTTGGCCGGGTTCGGCGGGCAGCGGAATCCGGGTTTCCGAAACCAGTTGCTTGCTGATCTCGTCGAGACACACGACCGGCCGGGCCGGGTCGTGGGGCCTTGTATAGACGTCCAGCACGTCCTCCATCGCGCAGACGAAATCGGCATTGGCTTGGGGCGGGATCACCCATTGTTTGCGCAACCACGGCTTGAGTTCGTTTTTTTGAGCGT
>JAJHPN010000316.1 GCA_020890855.1 Candidatus Contendibacter sp.
GCGAACAGTACGGTCACGGTCAGCCGTTGCGGCAATAACCGTCCACCATCCACCAGTCGCTTGCGCTCGCGCCATAACGCATTAGCGACTTCCGGAGCGACATGGCGGGCAAACAGCTTCATCAACGCTCGTTTTTCGGCATGGTCACGGACCGAAAGACAAACCCCGGACAGGGCGACGGTGATGCTCAGGCCCAACGCCGGCGCAACCAGCGGCAGCCAGAGCTGGTGGCGAAACGCCAGTTGCCAAATGCCTGCCAGCGTCGCCAGCGCCAGCGCCATCAATAGCAGCACGCCACGAAAGCGCAGCCGGCCCAGCACCAACCCAACCCCGATCAGGCACCATAGCCACAACCAGCCCGCTTCGGCTACATCAGGCAGGCCGCGAACCGGCGCATCGCCCGCCAAGGCGAACCGGAGTAGCTGGTTGATTTGCAAGGCATGAAGCAGGACGCCGGCGATCTGTCCGGGCGCATCGTCTGCCGGTGAGTCCACCAGAATATGAGGAACAGGGATATGGAAGTCATCACGCAAACTTTCGGCCATCCCGCCCAGCAGTACGATCTTGTCAGCCAGTTGCGCCGTCGGCAGCCGCCCCTGTAGCAGATCGCTCAGGGTATAAATCTGCGCGGAGCGGATTCGGCCTCGATAATCCAGCAGGTATTGATAGCCAGCAGCGTCGGCGTGGATATAGCTCCCGGTGTTGGCCGCCAGCGGTGGAATCGTCGTCGCACCGAGCCGCATCTGATCGGGATGATCGGGGTCCGCTTGGGGAACGATCCGCTCCGCCTTGAGATAGCGCAAGGTCACGGCCAGGGCGAAGGCGGTCGCAGTTTGCCGCCCATTGTCGAGAAACAGCAGCCCGCGCCGAACCTGACCATCGTCATCGAGGGGCACATCGCTAAAGCCGGCCTGATCGGTATCCGCCAGGGCGGCGGGCGGAGCAATAGCGGGATCGTGGGCGGCGAAGTTGCCGAATTTGGTGACCCAGATGATCTCCGGGTGGCGGCGGAGCAGTTGATCCAACGACTCGCTGCCCGGCGGTGTTGGCAGATCGCGATATTTGTCCACCCCGATGACCCGGGGCCGCCCTTCCGCCAGCCGTTCCAAGGCCTGCGCCAGGATGCCATCCGACAGTGGATAGCCCCAGCGATGCAGGTCAGTTTCCGTTTCGCCGATCACGACAATTCGCTCATCCGGCGCCGGCAGCGCCTGTCCGCGCAAGCCGTGATCGTAGGCCAGCAGCTCCAGCGTTTGCAGCGCACCGCCATACCACAACGCCAGCAAACCGATGAACGTCAAATGGCCGAGCAGCAGGCAGACCGCCGGCGCGGGCCATTCCGGCAGACCTCGGGTTGACCACGCCTTATTCATCCCGCCCATCAGATTCACTTAACCGCCATATCTTCGCCCTGGATTTGAAGCTGCTCATATTGACCGGTAGTTATCACATTATAGAGGAGAATGGCAGCATTTTAGACAGTCAGACCATTGGCCCTGATCGACCTTCTGGAACCTGGATCGTATCTTAAGACTGACAAAAATCCGGGAGTGGCTTCCCAAGATAAGGGGGTAGGTAGGACACGGTAAACCTTGGCTGAAATCCGGTTTTGCATGCGTTTAGATACACAATTAACTATTTGTTTTTAATATAATTACCTTGTCTTTAACCCAATTTTATGACTTACTGGACATTGCAAAAAGCGGCGGTTGGCCGTGGTTGCGCTCCGTTTGCATTTCGTAAAAACAGTAGAACCTGACGAGCCTGATGACCCTGAACCTCTGTCGCGCCTCCCGGTTTTGGAGGCCGAATATACGCTTCAATCCCCGCTGGTCATGGCGCCGGGCGTCCGCCGGTCTGGCTGGCCTGCTGCTGTCATGGCCGCTGGCTGCAATCCCGGCCTCATCCGACCCCCCGGTTGCGGCCTTGTCCCAGAGCGCCGCCGCCACGCCCACGAGTGACCAGGCCCGGCAAGTGGACACCCTGCTGCAACGAGCTGACGCCTATCAGGCTCTGGGCCAATACCGCAATGCCCTCGCCGTCCTGCGCACCGCGCAATCCCTGGCCGAATCACTGGCCGATCCGGCCCGCCATGCCACCGTGCTGGGCGAGTTGGGCGAGACCCTGTGGCGGACGGGCGCCACTGCTGAAGCCCGCCATACACTGGAGCGCAGTGTGGCGCTGGCCCGGCAAGCCAATGCGCCGCCCATCGCCGCCGCCAGCCTTAATCATCTGGGTAATCTGGCCGCCGATCAGGGCGACGCCCAATCCGCCCGCGTCGCCTGGCAAGAGAGCCTGAGTCTGGCCCGACAAGTCCAAGACCCGGCGCTGATTACCGCCGTGCTGATCAATCAAGCCCGCCTGGCGGCGCAGGAACGCGATTCGGGAACGGCGGAAACTCTGCTCGCTGAAGCCGCTCGCCAGGCCCAAACCCTGCCAGCCAGCCATGACCAGGCTTACTACCTGCTGGCTATCGGCCAACTGCGCCGCACCTTGCCTGGCGCTTCGGTATTGCAGCAGACGCAAGCCTGGCAGCATTTCACGGCTGCCGCCGCCATTGCCCGGCAACTGGAGGATCAGCGCGGCCTGTCCTACGCGCTGGGTTACCAAGCGCAATGGCAACAGGACGCGGGCCGATCCACCGAGGCGCTGGCGCTGTATCGGCAGGCCGTGTTCGCCGCCCAGCAAGCCAACGCGCCAGAACTGCTCTATCGCTGGCAGTGGCCGATTGGCCGACTGCTGAAAGCGCAGGGCGACCACGACGGCGCGATTCTGGCTTACCGGCAGGCGGTCGTAAATTTGCAGACGATCCGCCAGGATTTCGCGCCGGATCGCGCCAAAAACCATGCTGCTTCCCCCCAAGCCAATAGCGGCGATGCGTTCACTGAACTGGCCGATCTGCTATTGCAACGCGCTGCCGGCCAGGCTGCGCCCGCCGCACGCGATGCCGACCTGCGAGCGGCCCGCGACACAATGGAGGCATTGAAAACTGCCGAGGTGCGGGATTATTTCCGCGATGACTGCATAACCGCGCTGCAATCGCGCACCGTCACGCTGGATCGACCACCGCCGCACACCGCCGTCCTTTACCCGATTCTGCTGCCTAACCGGCTGGAACTGCTGCTCAGCACTCCGGACAACCTTCAGCAAATCACGGTGCGGATTGACCGCAACACCTTCACCCGCGTGGTGCGCGAGTTCCGGCGCACGCTGGAAAAGCGCACCAGCCGCGAATATCTGCCACCGGCGCAACAGCTCTATGGCTGGCTGATTCGGCCATTGCAAACCGCACTCGATGCCGGGCGGATCGAAACGCTGGTCATCGTCCCGGACGGGCCGTTACGCACCATTCCGCTGGCGGCGCTGCATGACGGTCAGGACTTTCTGATCCGGCGCTACGCCATCGCCACGACGCCGGGGCTGACCCTGACCGATCTGCGCCCTATCCCGCGCCATCAGATTCAGCCGTTGCTTGCCGGCCTGACCCAGGCAGTGCAGGGGTTCCCGGCGCTCGATTACGTTCAGGAGGAACTGGCGGCCATTCATACCGCTTATGGCGGCAAGGTGCTGGAGAACGAGACCTTCCGACTGGCGAACCTCCAGCAGGCACTGAAAGCAACGCCTTATTCGATTGTTCACATCGCCACGCACGGCCAGTTTGTCGGCGACGTGCGTAATACTTTCCTGCTGACCTTTGATGACAAGCTGACTCTGGATCGGCTGGAGCGGCTGATCGCCATCGGTCAGTACCGCGATCAGCCGGTGGAACTGCTGACGCTGAGCGCCTGCCAGACCGCCGCCGGCGATGATCGCGCGGCATTAGGACTGGCCGGAGTCGCGGTCAAGGCCGGCGCCC
>JAJHPN010000245.1 GCA_020890855.1 Candidatus Contendibacter sp.
CGCCTCGCGCCTGGCTTTTACCTTCCACGATTATCTGGAGTGGGAAAACCAACAGTCACAGCGCCATGAATTTATCCGTGGTGAAGTATTCGCCATGGCCGGCGGCACTGATGTGCATAATGAAGCCGCCGGTAATTTGTATGTGTTGCTGCATCAACATCTGCGCGGTAGCCCGTGCCGGGTGTTCATGGCCGATGTCAAGGTGCGGGTGGAAACCGCCGACTGTGGTTTTTATCCCGACCTGCTGGTGACTTGCGCGGAGAGCGACCGCGCCGACCGGTTGGTCAAACGGGCGCCGATCCTGATTATCGAGGTGCTGTCGCCGTCCACCGCCAGCTTTGATCTCGGCGACAAGTTCGCCGCCTACCGACAACTGGACAGTTTGCAGGAATATGCGCTGGTGGACCCAGGGCGGATGCGGATCGAGATTTATCGGCGTCGGGAAAATCAGTGGTGGTTGGATAGCGCCGGCCCCGGCGAGCGGTTGCACTTGGCCAGCATCGATCTGAACTGCCCGATAGAAGCCATTTACGAAGATCTGAGCGAACCGCCAGTGATGGGATTTGCCGAGCCGGAACGCCGGCCTTGACCTAATGAACGCCACGGCCTGGTTTCCCCACCCGCTCCTTAGCGCTGCTTTGCTTGGCGTTTGGTTGCTGCTGCATAACAGTTTGGCGCCCGGCCAGGTTTTGCTGGGCGGAGTGCTGGCCCTGACGATTCCCTGGTTCGTTGCCCGGGTCTGGCCGGAACCGGTGCGGCTGCGGCGGCCTGGCCAATGGCTGCGCTATGTGGGCCGATTGCTGTGGGACATCGTCATCGCCAATGTGCAGGTGGCCTGGCTAATTCTGGCCCGCCCGCCGGCGCAACTGCGCCCCGCCTTCATCGCGCTGCCGCTGGAACTGGAAAATGAGTTCGCCATTGCAGTGCTTGCGGCGACGATTACCCTGACGCCCGGCACGATCAGTATCGAATTCATCCCGGATCAACGGCAGTTGCGGATTCATTGCCTCGATGTCGCCGATGAAGCGGCCTTGATCACGCTGCTGAAAAACCGTTACGAAGCCCCGCTCAAGGAGATGTTCACCCCATGTTGAATCTGGCGGTTGCTCTGGCGCTGACCCTGACCGGGATGGCGTTGCTGCTGACCGGCGAGCGGCTGCTGTATGGCCCGACCTTGCCGGATCGCATCATGGCGCTCGATACTCTGTATCTCAACGCCATCGCTTTGCTGGTATTGCTGGGCATTCACTTTGACAGTGCGCTGTATTTCGAGGCCGCCTTGTTCATCGCCCTGCTCGGCTTTATCAGCACTGTCGCGCTGTGCCGCTTCGTCAGTCGCGGCCGGTTGTTTGAATAACGGGAGTGACTGCCATGTTGCGCGAAATTCTGGTTGCCCTGTTGCTCATCGCCGGCGCGGCGCTGGTGCTGATCAGCGCGATCGGCCTGGTTCGCCTGCCGGACTATCTCAGTCGCCTGCACGCGCCAACCAAGACGTCCACCCTTGGCGTCGGCTGCTTGCTGCTGGCTTCCGCCCTGTATTTCGGCACCCTGCACGAACTGCTGGTTCTGGTCTTCCTGTTCCTGACGGCCCCGATCAGCGCCCAGTTGCTGGGTGGGTTAGAAGTTAAAGACGGGATCAAGCCGACGGAACCGGATGAGGCATGACCACTTAAATCGTGCTTGAATTAAAGCGGCCTTCTATACTGAATACTTGAACGGCATACGGCGATCCGCTGATTTATCGGCGGTAGTCATTGACCTAAAGGTATCCTGCTATGACCGAACTGACGATCCACGAACCCGAAACCGTCCGCGCCAGCCTGCTGGATCGCACCATGAACAACCTCCGTGAGGCCTGGCGGGAAATGGCCGACTGGCGCGGCGGACTGTTCACAGCGACGCCCGGCCCCAACTTGCCTGACAAGGATGCGGAGGCGCTCAAAATCCAGATGCGCGATTGTCTGGAAGGTCGCGGCGGCGAAGTATCCGCCCGCGCCCGCGCCGCCAATCTGGGCCGTGTCTACCTGTCGCTGAATGCCCAGGGCCGCAAGCGCTTTCTGCAAATTCTGGCTACCGAGTTCGATATTGATCGCAAGGCGGTGGACAAGGCGGTCACTGCGTTGCAGAAGGCGGGCGATTCCAAAGACCGCATCAAGGTTGAGCGGACCTTGCGCGAGGCTTTGCAGCCGCCCCGGTTGCGACTGTTGGCGCAACTGAACGCCCTGCCCGAGGGCTTCCTGTTTCTGGTGGACTTGCGCGAGGAACTGCTGGGCTGGAGCAAGGACGATCCGGCATTGGCGGCATTGGAACGCGATCTGCTGTCGCTGCTCACGTCCTGGTTCGATGTCGGCTTTCTCGAACTGCGGCGCATTACCTGGGATTCACCGGCGTCGCTGCTGGAAAAGCTGTTTGCCTACGAAGCGGTCCATCCCATTCGCAGTTGGAACGATCTGAAGAACCGGCTGAGTTCTGATCGGCGCTGTTTCGCCTTTTTTCATCCGCGCATGTCCAACGAGCCGCTGATCATCGTGCAGGTGGCGCTGGTGGACGGCATCGCCGACAATGTTCAGACCCTGCTCGATGAAGCCGCGCCGGTGCTGGATCCCGCCGAGGCCGACACCGCCATTTTTTATTCGATCTCCAATGCCCACGACGGGTTAAGCGGCATCAGTTTCGGCAACTTCCTGATCAAGCGGGTGGTGGATGAACTGGCCGTTGAATTCAAGAACCTCAAGACCTTCGCTACCCTGTCGCCGATTCCTGACCTGGGGCTGTGGCTGGAGCGTCGCCTGAACGAGCCTGGCAAGGATGTGGAAGCGGGCTGGCTGACCCCCGTTGACCGCAAGGCGCTGGCCGCCGCTGCCGGAACCGGCAAGGAGCCGGTTTCGCTGAAAACGCTGTTGCAGACCCCTGGCTGGCATCAGAAGCCGGAACTGGCCAAGGCGTTGAAAGCGCCGATGTTGCGGGTGGCCGCCCGCTATCTAGTCAAAGAGAAGAAGCGCGACAGTAGCGCGGCGCTGGATCGGGTCGCCCGCTTCCATCTTTCCAACGGGGCGCGGATCGAGCGGCTCAACTGGCTGGCCGACACTTCGGATCATGGTCTGAACCAGTCGGCGGGGATGATGGTGAATTATCTCTACAAGCTCGACGATATCGAGACCAACCACGAAGCCTATCGCGGTGACGGCAAGGTGATGACCTCATCGACGATCCGGGCGCTGCTGAAAAACTAAGTGGCGGAAATGGTCGAGCTGCTGTTTCCCTTCTTCGCCAAGGAGGGGCCCATGGAGCGCCGGGGTGGTTTGAAGCCGGCGATCATTCCCCGATGATTATGTTGCCGTTGATCCGTCGGTCCTGCCGCGCAAATTCCACAAGAATCATTAAAGCCGTGATCCCCGCTAAAATCGGCCAATGACGCCGGTCAAGTTTGAGAATATTCAGGCATTACGCGGCGTCGCCGTGTTGCTTGTGGTTTTTTGCCATTTACAAGTGATTGAACAGAAGTATAGCCACGGACAGATGGTTCTTCCTGATTGGCTGGATTATGCAATAGCCAGCGTTGATCTTTTTTTCGTGATCAGTGGTTTTGTCATTGCTACGGTTACGCGGGGTCAATTTCAGTCTTTACCCGCAGCGGGGCGCTTCATTTTTCAGCGAGTAACCCGCATTTACCCTCCCTACTGGTTTTACAGCGTCATAGTCCTGATCATCTGGTGGTGTAAACCGGAGCTGGTTAACTCTGCACAGGGCAATCAGGTTAATATTCTAGCTTCTTTCCTCATCATTCCTCAGAATTTACTGCCACTGGTTATGGTTGGATGGACCTTAATTCATGAGATGTATTTTTATCTGGTCATCACTATTTTTATGCCGGTGGTTCCCGAGCGCGCATTTCCGGTCTTGCTGGTGCTGTGGGCGCTGATCGTGATCGTTGGATCCTCTTTTTTTATGATCAACCTCGGTGGGGATTATCAGGCGACGGTGCAAGTCATTTTTCACCCACTCACGTTGGATTTTATCGGAGGCGCCGCGATTGCTTTGCTGGTGAATAGTCGCATCGGCAGTAAGGAGCGTTTAATAGCAGGAATTGGCATTTCCGCATTCCTGTTTTCGCTGATTTGGTTTGGTGCGAATGAGCCTATTGTAAAAACAGAGGGTTGGCCGCGTGTATTGTTGTTTGGGATTCCGTCGCTGCTGGTGGTCTATGCGGCGGCGAGAGCTGAAATAAGCGGGAAGGTATGCTTTCCAAAGAGCATGATAACAATTGGCGACGCCTCGTATTCGATCTATCTCTCGCATGTCCTGGTGTTAGCCGCCCTGGGGCGGATTTGGGGGAAAATGGCGATCGCCGGAGTCATGATTAACGTCGCGATGCTTGTGACCATGATTCTGGCTACGATCAGCGTTGGACTGCTGAGCTATCGCTGGATGGAGACGCCTATTCTGAACAGATTCCGGAAGTGGCGGACTTGATAGATGCAAGCGCCGGGATTTTTCACGGAAGACACAGAAAACATGAAATGAAAAAGAATGCCGTTTCCCAATAGAATGATGTGGACAGAATAGCAGGTTCAAGACAGCAACCGGTTGCTTTTTCGAAGGATAAAATAGACTTCCGGGTTGATCCAGGCTCCAAGAATGGGCATTGGACTGGCTGACTGCTTCAAGATTATAAATGGCTGGTTTTTTAGTAATTCGCGAAAGCGCCGATAGTCGAAACCCAAATGGTGCGGGTGATACCGCCAGCCCTCGGCAATCTCGCTGACTGGACGGCATTGCGGTGGAAATCCAACTGTGGCGCACAAAACATTTCCCGGCCTCGCATCAAAATCCCCGTAACGCCGAGTTATCCTGAATATCCCCTTATACAGCGCCGGAAAATGGATTTCTATCGGTACGCCCAAGATCGCGATTCCGCCATCGCGCAATACTGAACCAATCAGTGAAAAGGCGGCTTCCGTTTCACTCTGTGGTAAGTGCTCGAAGACTTCAAGGCAGTAGAGCAGATCAACCGACGCTTTGCTGACCATTTCCATATCGGTCACAAAGCGGATCTGCTGGAATTGTTCGGCATTTTTTTGGGCTTCCGCCATTAGATGGGCGGTAGGTTCATAGCAGATGATTTGCGCCTGTGGGAAAAAACCAATCAATCGTTTGGACAATTCGCCATTGCCTGCTCCAAAGTCAAGCACGGTGGTTATATCCTGAAAATGGGCAGTAAGCCGGATCGCGTCCGTCAAACGCCGTTGTTGAAGCCAGCGTTTAATCGGATTCTGGTCGCAAAAAGTGATGTCAGCGTAGGACATGCGGACTCAGGCAGGGAGAGGTGTAGGGGGCATGGACGCTGGACAACGCGGCTTAGGGCATGACATTGAAACTGCCCATCCGGTAGCCCTGCAAATCCAGAGTGACGTAGTGGAAACCGCAGTCCAGCAATGCCGCCGCCACCTGCTCCGTCAGCATCGTATCCAGCAGCCGGATCTGTTCGACGCGATCCAGTTCGATCCGAGCCAGATCGGCATGGCAACGCACCCGCACCGTGTTGAATCCCAACGCCCGCAACGCCTGTTCCGCCGCTTCCACCCGCCGCAACTGTTCCGGATCAACCGCGGTCCCGTGCGGCAACCGGGTCAGCAGACAAGCCTGGGCCGGCTGATTCCAGACCGGCAGGTTCAAGGCGCGGGCGTAGCGGCGAATTTCGGCTTTGCCTAAGCCGGCTTCCAGCAGCGGGCTGCGAACGGCGAGTTCCTGCAAGGCCCGCATTCCAAGCCGGTAGTCCTGCAAGTCGTCCTGGTTGGAGCCATCGGCCAGCCAGGCGCATCCTTCTACCGTGGCGATCGCCTGTAATTTGGTGAACAACGCCCGTTTGCACCGGTAGCAGCGATCCGGCGGGTTGTAGGCGATCTCTGCGGGCATGGGCAATTCCAGCACCCGATGCCGCACCCCTAACAGCGCGGTTAACGCCTTTGCTCCGGCAATTTCATGGGTCGCCATGTAGGGCGTGACCACGGTCAGCGCCACCACCGGCCTATCCAGCGCGGCTTGGGCCGCCGCCAGCAGCAAACTGCTGTCCAGCCCGCCGGAACAGGCCACCGCCACCGATCCCATCTTGCGCAATATCTCCAGCAGACGCTGATAGCCCGGTTCGATCAGCGGCGATTCGCTCGCATCCAGGAGCAGGGTTGGGGGGGTAGGTGTGGTCAAGGTGGAGCGCTCCCGTTCAGTAACGCCAGCGCCGCGAAACCGCCGACCAGCGTCCATAACACACTGCGGGTCTGCACGGCGATAGCGATGGCGATGAGGCCGGCGACCAGCCGGGAATTGTTAAAGGACAGCCACAAGGCTCCTTGCGGCATCAGCAGTTCGGGAATGACCTGCGCGGTCAGGGCGGCGACCGGGACGAACGGCAGCAGCGTTCGGAACCAGTATGGAAACGTCAATCGGCCTTCCGCTGCAATGAACGACAGGCGGATCGCAAAAGTGACGACGCCACAGGCCAGCATGATCCACCAGACGCTCATCGTCGAGCCTCCGCCAACCACCAGCCGGCCGCCATTCCAGCCAGCGCCGCCGCCAGCAATCCCAGTTTGAAGGGGAGACCGGCCGCCAGCAGCGCCACGATCCCGGAGACCGCCGCCGTCGCCAGCATCGCCCGACTCCGGATCAGTGGCGCAATAATGGCGATAAAGGTCAGCGGCAGGGCGAAATCCAGTGGCCAGTGCGCCGGCAACCGGGCGCCCAGCACGACACCCGCCGCCGTGGACAATTGCCAGCCTCCCCACAGCGCTAGACCCGCGCCCAGATAGAACCAGCGCCGCTGTGGGCCGGCCTTGCCCGCTGCTTCGCGCTGGCTGATCGCGGCAAAGGCTTCATCAGTCAGCAGATAGGCCAGGACCAGTTTCCAGCGCCGCGGCAGGTGGGCGATGCGCGGGGCCAGGGCCGCGCTGTACAGGGCATGACGCAGATTGAGCAACCCGACTTCGGCCACGATCACCGTCGCTGGCGCGCCCACGCCGAGCAGTTGGCAGAACAGGAATTGCGCCGAACCGGCAAACAGAATGGTGGACATCGCCAGCGCCGCCGCCGGACTGAGACCATTGGCCAGCGCCAGCGCCCCGTAGATCATCCCGAACGGGATGACGCCGACCAGCAGCGGCGCGAGCGCGAGAACGCCGGCCCGAAATTCCTGGGATGCTGAATCTGCGCCGGTCATAGCGCTGCGCCGGGCGACTCCACCGGCAAACCTTGCGCCGCCAGCGCCGCCTGCACCGCCGCGTAAATCGCGTGAATCGGCACGCCTTGCTCCAGCGCCAACCGCTTGCAATCCTCGTATTCCGGCTTGCAGCGCAACGGCCGGCCATGATGCAGCGCGGTCTTGATCGCTACTTGGCCGTAGCGGGTTTCCACCAGCGTGGTTTCCCGAGCCAGCGCAGTCCGGGTCACCGCGTAGCGGCGCACCCCCAGCGTAGTGGTTTCGATCAGCAGCAGTTCGGTCAGGGCCGGCCCCAGCACGGACGGGCACAACACGCTCAACACCACCCCAGGCCGGTTCTTCTTCATCAGCGCCGGAGTCAGCCAGGCATCATTGGCGCCGGCGGCCAGCAACCGGTCCAGCGCCAGGTCGTAGCATTCCGGATTCATGTCGTCGATGGTGCATTCCAGCACCATCAAATCGCTGGCTTCACCGGTCGCCGTCGCGTCCATCTCGCCCAGACACACCCGCAGCACATTCGGGATCGGGCCATCATGATGACCGATGCCGTAGCCCACCCGATGAATGGTCAGCGCCGGTCGGGTCACAAACTCGTCCACCACCGTCGCCAGCAGCGCCGCGCCGGTCGGGGTCGTGGTCTCGAATGGGGCCGCGCCGAACTTGACCGGGACCCCTTTGAGCAATTCCAGCGTCGCCGGAGCGGGAACCGGCAACACGCCGTGGGCGCAATGAACGACGCCGCTGCCCAGTTCCACCGGCGAAGCCAGAATCTGATCCACATTCAGCCGATCCAGGGCGATCACCCCGCCGACGATATCCACAATGGCGTCCAGCGCCCCGACCTCGTGGAAATGAATCCGGTCGGGCGACGTGTCGTGAATGTGAGCTTCGGCAGCGGCCAGGCGGCGAAACACCGCCACCGCCCGATCCCGCACCGCTGTCTTGAGACTGCTCCGGCCAATGATCGCCTCGATCTGGCGCAGGTTGCGATGTTCCGGCTGATGGGGTTCGATCACGATCCGGACTTGAGCGCCGGTCACGCCCTTGCGGTTGGCGCGCATGGCCTGGACGCCATAACCGTTCAGTCCCAGCCCGGCCAGTTCCAGCACCAGTTCGTCATAGTCCACGCCCAAATCGAGCAGGGCGGCCAGATGCATATCGCCACTGATGCCGGCGGAACAGTCGTAGTAGAGAATTTTCATTGTTCAGGAGTGCGTAGTCAGGGCGATCAGGGATCGCGGCTATTTTGCAAAGGTGCTTGGAAGCGGGAAGCAAAACGCTTCTTCCGCCAGCCGCCGAGCGCCTGGATAGTCTGGTTTGCCGGAGCCAAGCAGCGGGATTTCCCGCACGGTCAGTATCCGGCGGGGCAGGTGCAGCTCGCTGAGTCCGCCCTGATGCGCCGCCGCAATCAGTTCCTGACGATTGGCGTCGCGGCGGGTCGTCAGCAGCACAATTTGTTCGCCCTTGACCGGATCGGGCAGATTCAGCGCCGCATGCTGTTCTTCCGGCCAGCAGGCGGCGGCCAGTTGCTCGACTATCGCCAGCGAGATCATTTCTCCGCCCAGTTTGGCGAAGCGTTTGGCCCGGCCCAGGATAATGACAAAGCCATCGGCGTCGATCCGCACGATGTCGCCGGTGTCGTGCCAACCTGGTCCGCGCTCGGTGCATGGCGGAATCAGGCAGCCCGGTTGCTCAGACCACAGGTAGCCGGCCATCACGTTCGCCCCCCGCACGCAAAGCAGCCCACCCTCGGCAATGCCGGCGACTGGTGCGAGATAGTGTTCCAGTCCCGGAACCAGTTTGCCGACCGTGCCACTGCGGTGGTGGCGGCGCGAGTTGGTCGCCAGCACCGGACTGGCTTCGGTCAGGCCGTAACCCTCGCTGATGCGGATGCCGAACTTCTCCGTCCACAATCGCCGGGTTTCATCGCGCAACGGCTCTGCGCCCATGATCACCAGCCGGAGACTGAAAAAGTCGTAGGGATCGGCATGGCGGCCATAGCCCATCAGAAAGGTATTCGTGCCAAACAGCACGGTGGCGCGGCGTTCGTAGCTCAGTTCCGGGATGACGTGGTAGTGCAGCGGCGATGGGTAGAGGATGACTCGCGTGCCCAGCAGCAACGGCGTCAAGGTTGCGGTGGTCAGACCGAAGGCATGGAACAGCGGCAGCGCATTCAAAATCACGTCGCTGGGCATGATGTCCAGCACGGCGCGGGCTTGGGCGACATTGGCCAGCAGGTTGCGATGAGTCAGCACCACGCCTTTGGGTTCCCGCTCGGAACCGGAAGTGAACAGGATCACCGCCGGATCGTTGGCTTGCACCGGCCCGGCCAGCCGACGGAAATTCCAGCCGGGAGCCCGCGCCCGCGCCAGTCCGCGCAGTTTGACCGGCAGGGTGGCGCGTGACCGCAAATCCTCCAGAAACAGGATTTGAACCTGCTCGCTCAGGGCGGCGATCTGGTCTTGCAGACTAGCGGCGTCCACAAAGGCCCGCGAGGTGCAGACCGTGCCGACTTCGGCGATGCGGCAGGCGCTGATCAATTCGTGGTTGCCGGCGGTGAAGTTGAGCACCACCGGAATCCGCCCGCGCAGGTGCAGGGCCAACAGGCTGATCAATGCGGCGGCGGTGTTGGGCAACAGCAGACCCACCTTCTTCCCCAACCCCTCTCCCGACGGGCGAGGGGAGGATTCCAGCAACTCGGCGAGAATGAAGGCGCGACTGAACAGCGCTCGCCAGCCCAGGCGTTGCTGCTGGGCGTCTTCGAGAATGATCCGCCCACCGCCGTGCCGCTCCCACACTTCCCGCAGCGCCATGACCAGCGGCTGATCAATGTTCATCCCGGCGTAGGCGAGTTCAATCATCCGCTCATCGAGTTGCCGGCTCAGTTCCCGACGGCGGACGCGGCTGCTGGCGGCATGGGTGGTCAGGCGGCGCGGCGGCAGCATGGTCAGGCGAATCCGGGGAAACCATTGCCGCCGCACCATCCCGCCCAGCCGGGACAACAGACTGTATTGCGCCCCCTCAATGTAAACCGGCAGCAGCGCCGCATCGGCCTTGTCCGCCGCCAGCGCCGGCCCTTCGTACATTTTCATCAGCGCTCCGGTGACGCTGATGCGCCCTTCCGGGAACACCGTGACCCGTTCGCCGGCCCGCAAATGCTGGATCAGCGTTTTCAGATAATGCGAGTTAGTCGGATCGATGCTGATGTGGCGGGTGATGGCGATGAACGGTTTGACCCACCAGCGTCGGGCCATCTGAGTGTTGATCACGAAAATCGGCACGTCGGGGAGAAACGCCGCCAGCAGCGCCCCGTCCAGATAGGAGACATGGTTGGCGACGATCAGCAACCGGGGTTCGTCGTGCGGATAGTGTTCCCAGCCGCGCAGCTCCACCCGGAACAGCCGCCGGAACAGTCCCCGCGCCAGCCGTTGCAGGACGTGGCGCATGGCTTAATGCCGCCCGTGTTCGCGAGTGGCGGCAAAACGCACGTCCGGCCAGCGTTCCTGGGTCAGTTGCAAATTGACCCGGCTCGGCGCGATGTAGACCAGCTCGCCATGATGATCCAGCGCCAGATTGTCGCGCAGCTTGTTTTTGAATTCCTCAAAGCGTTTGGCGTCGGCGCAGCTCACCCAGCGGGCGGTATGAACATTCACGTTTTCAAAGCCGCATTCGACGCCATATTCATTGCGTAGCCGGAACGCAGCCACGTCAAATTGCAGAATCCCGACCGCGCCGAGAATCAGGTCATTGCTGATGATCGGGCGAAACAATTGCGTCGCGCCTTCCTCGCACAGTTGCTCCAGACCCTTTTGCAGCGCTTTCATTTTCAGCGGGTCGCGCAGCCGGGCGCGGCGGAACAGTTCCGGGGCGAAATCGGGGATGCCAGTGAAATTCAGCTCCTCGCCCTGAGTGAAGGTATCGCCGATCCGGATCGTGCCGTGGTTATGCAGGCCGATGATGTCGCCGGGATAAGCCGCTTCGACGTGTTCCCGTTCGGCGGCCATGAAGGTCAGCGCATCGGCGATCTTCACTTCGCGGCCCAGCCGGACATGGCGCATCTTGATGCCGGGTTGATAACTGCCAGAGCAGATCCGCAGGAAGGCGATCCGGTCGCGGTGCTGCGGGTCCATGTTCGCCTGAATCTTGAATACGAAGCCGGTGAAGGCTTCTTCCTCTGGCTGGATTTCACGGGTGGCGGCGGCGCAGGGCCGCGGCAGCGGCGCGTGCTCAATGAAGCCATCCAGCATTTCCTGCACCCCGAAGTTGGTCAGCGCCGATCCGAAGAACACCGGGGTCAGTCGCCCAGCCCGGTAGTCGGCGAAATCGAAAGTATGGCTGGCCCCGCGCACCAGTTCGATTTCATCACGCAGCGCCCGCGCCCGCTCAGAACCCAGGGCAACATCGACTTCCGGGCTATGCAGACCGTGGAGAATCCGCCCGGTATTGATCCGCCCATCGCGGGACGGGTCGTACAGGTGGATGAAATCCTGGTCGAGATGGTAGACCCCCTTCAGTTCCCGCCCCATGCCAATCGGCCAGGTCACCGGGGCGCAGCGGATGTTCAGTACGGCCTCGACTTCATCCAGCAGATCAATCGGCTCGCGGCCATCCCGATCCAGCTTATTGACGAAGGTGAAAATCGGGGTATCGCGCAGCCGGCAGACTTCCATCAGCTTGATGGTGCGCTCCTCGACGCCCCGGGCGCAGTCAATAACCATCAGCGCCGAGTCCACCGCCGTCAGGGTGCGGTAAGTGTCCTCGGAAAAGTCCTCGTGGCCGGGGGTGTCGAGCAGATTGATGATCCGGTCGCGGTAGGGGAACTGCATCACCGAAGACGTGACCGAGATGCCGCGCTGTTGCTCCAACGCCATCCAGTCGCTGGTGGCGTGGCGGGCGGCTTTGCGGCCCTTGATGGTGCCGGCCAACTGGATCGCGCCGCCAAACAGCAACAGCTTTTCGGTGAGGGTGGTTTTGCCAGCGTCGGGGTGGGAAATGATGGCGAAGGTGCGGCGGCGGTTCAGTTCATCAAGGAGAGTAGTCATTACGAATCGGGGGAACGGCCCAGGTTGGGGAATGGGGCGCAATTTTACCCGAATTGCGCGAAAAGCCCCGTCCTTTAGGGTGGGACTGGACATTGGCGCGACCAACGCCCATCCGCTCGCTGACCCGGCTCAGGTTCAGCAACTACTCCAGACCCATCTCTGCCCCCACTGTGATTTAAGTGGAGCGAACCTGAGCAGTGCGACCCTGACCGAGGCGGACCTGACCGGGGCGAACCTGGACGATGTGCTCCTGAGCGGGGCCACTTGGACCGATGGCAAAGCCATCTGCGACCACGGATCCACCGGGTGGCGCCGCTGCGAGACTTGTCTCTTCCCACCTTGAGACGCTGGAGCATCTGAACCTGCCTGCTCCAACGCTGGAGCGTGGGCGCCAGACGGGTTAAGTGGCCGTCGCCAGTTCCAGGCGCGGAACCGGCAACGGGGATTGTCTGCTGGAGCGGCTTGCGGGCATTCCCGTAACGAGAACTATTGCCGGCGGCTGCTTATGGAATAAAGCGCTTAGCCCACTAGACTATAAAAGCGGCTTGCCTTGGTTGATTAGTCCTATCATTTTTATCACCCCACTGGAGAGAACCTGATGCGACAAAACTGGCAGTATCGACCGGGCGGATGGTTCGCCCTGTTAGGCTTGACCTTGCTGGCCGGGTGCGGCGGTGATGACAACGGAGATGTCCGCGACCGACGGATTCGTCATTTAATCGTGGTGAGTGGAGAAAACCGGAGCTTTGATAACGTCTTCGGCGCCTATACGCCGCCAGATTCAACCCAGACCATCTGGAACCTGCGTTCGCGCGGCCTTATTCAAGGCGACGGACAACCCGGTCCGAACGCTGCGCTTGCCCAGCAGCAGCAGGCATCGAGCACCAGCACCTACGAACTGAGTCCAACCTTGACCCGGCCTTTTTCCACTTTACCGCAACCCAGCACCACCCTCAGCGGATTACCTTTTTCGCTGTGTGCGATAGGAAAACTGGAGGCGACGATTGGCGTCAGCGACAATCCGCAAGATTGGAATTTGGCGCATATTTCCGAATTCTGTGAAGACGCCATCGGCCTTAAACCCAGCGACTACGGTCTATTAAGCGAAGGCGGAACGGGGCAACCTTTCTTTAATTCGACACTCGGCCTAATGCCGGTTCCTGATTGCCGTTATCCGTCAACGCTGCCCAACGGCCCCTATTCAATCGTCGGCGCTTCACAGTTGAACGATTGCTCCAGCGATTGGCTCAAGAACATCCCCGACGCCATTCTCAAGATCATCGGCGAGATAGAACCGATTCAGCCGGCGACCTACACCAGTCATACCGGTGATCCCGCGCATCGTTTCTATCAGATGTGGCAACAATCCAATTGCTCGGTTGCGCAGAGTACTGCCGACAATCCCAGTGGCTGCAAGAGTGACCTTTACACGTGGGTCGCGGCCACTGTCGGGTGGGATATTGCGCCGCCACAGAATGATCAGGGCACTTTTCAGGGTGGCGTGGCCATGGGTTACTACGACATGGCTAACGGTGATTGGCCCTATTTTAAGGAACTGGCGGATCGGTATGCCATTAACGATAACTATCACCAGCCGGTGATGGGGGGAACTGGAGCCAATTCCCAATTCATGATGACCGGAGATGTCTATTACTATACGGATCAAAATGGCAATCCCGCCCAGCCGCCGTCTGATCAGATTGAGAATCCCAACCCGGTTCCCGGCACTAATAATTTTTATATTCAGGATCAGATCGGAGCGGCTGATCCCGGCAGTACCGGCGTTGCTTACACCAATTGCAGCGATCAGTCGCAACCGGGGGTAAAACCCATTATGGATTATCTCCATGCGCTGCCATATGTTCCCTTCAGCGATGGCAACTGCGCCCCTTCGCGGTGGTATCAGGTCAATAACAATTACCCCTACTACAACACGGCGGGACAACCGATCAGCGCGGCGGATAAAAACGCCTTTCCAGCCGGGCCTCAGTACTCAATTGGACCTCAGGTCATTCCGACGGTTGGCGATGCGCTTTCAGCAAAAGGGGTGTCATGGAAATACTATGGCGAAGGCATGGCGGTGGCGAATGAGCTGACGCCTCAGAGCCGGATTTACTGTGCAATCTGTAACGGTTTTCAGTATTCACGCTCGATTATGACGACGCCTTCCCTGCGACAGAATCTGGTTGACCTCTCGCAATTCTACAAGGATGTCGATGCCAATGAGCTTCCCGCAGTTTCTTTCGTCAAACCCGGTTTTTTAACCGACAGTCATCCTGGCACGTCGACGCCGCCGCTGTTTGAAGCCTTTGTGAGGAAACTGGTTGAGGCGGTGCAGGCAAAACCGGCGCTGTGGGAGGACACGGCCATTTTGATCACCTTTGACGAAGCCGGCGGTTTTTATGATTCGGGTTATATTCAGCCGGTTGATTTTTTCGGAGGGGGTCCACGCACGGTCATGATCGTGGTATCGCCTTTGGCAAAGCCTGGCAAAGTGGATCATACCTACACGGATCACGCTTCAATTTTGAAGTTCATCGAATCGAATTGGGATCTTGGGCCGTTATCGAACCGCAGCCGCGACAATCTACCGAACCCGGTCAGTTCACCCTCGGCGCCTTACGTTCCGATTAACAGCCCCGCAGTGGGTGATCTCTGGACGATGTTCGAGTTTCCGGGAGTCTGATTCGCTTTGGGATACAACCCCCGCAGCAAGCTGCGGGGGTTATTTGTTTTTATCAGCACACTGGAGAAGATCTAATGCGACGAAACTGGCGGTATGGACTGGGCGGACTGCTCGCCCTGATGCTGAGCTTGACCCTGGCGGGGTGCGGCAGTGATGACAACGAGGATATCCGCGATGGCCGGGTAGGCCGCAGCTATGTGTATGGAACGCTGGACGGCGCTTTGGCTGCGCCACTCATGGAAACCTTCGCCCCCCACCCCTGGCGCGGCGAGACTGACGGCACTCTGCTGATCTCCGCTGACACCCTGCTGGCGCTGTCCACCAGCCAGAAAGCCGCTGCGCAAACCATTATCAAGAGCGGGCAACATGCGGTGCTGGTGACCAGTTCCCGGCAACCCCATGTCGAGGCGCTGCATGCGCTGACCGTCACCAACGCCGCCCTCGCGCTGGATCGGATGTCCGGGCGCTATGTGTCCTCCGATCTGTATGGCTTTGCCCAACCGAACGGAAAGATGCGGATGATCGTGGTTGCGCCCTTCGCCGAGACGATTAAGCCGGAGTCCGACGCCAGCAAGCAGGAACGGGCGGAGTCCGTGGCGACCTGGATTCTGAAGCAGGTGCGGGAACCGGAACCAGCCGCGCAAACCCGGGCCAGCCAGGCGGCGGGGCCGGCGCAACTGTCGTCCACCTCCCTGCCCTGGCAGCTCACCGTCGCCGATACCATGGCCCCGATGTGGAGCACCTGCGATATCGAAACCCAGCAGTGTGTGAATTATGTGCAACTCTATATTTCCGCCTGGATGGTGTATTCCTCCAGCGCCGCCGCGGGTCAGCCGAGCGATTACTTCGTGGTGCAAATGGCGGCCGACATCAACACCGCCGGGTGCAAGGACTTCTACGGCAACCGCAACCATTCCGACCGGATTGCGGCGTACTGGCTGCGGCAAGCCAACATGAGCGCCTCGGCGCCAGGAGTCGCCCCCAGCCAGATGGATATTAACCCGGCTTATGCGCCGGTGGAGGCCAACCCCAGCACCACCGTCACCACCGGCACCACCTGGAGTTTGTCCGGGACCGGCACGGCGGGGGACTCGGCGGCCGGCAGCAGCCTGGGGTTCAGCGCCGGCGTGTCGTACAGCGACGAGCGCACCGCGACCTACCAGGCGCTCCAGACCCAGGTCAACATTGGTGCGACCGGCGACAACACCGCCAGTTGGACCTATGACTCGTGGGATTTTGTCCACGCCGGCATCGAACCCGGCGACCGCGCCTGTGGCGGACCGGGATTGCGCGTGCAACAGGCCCTGCCCTCGATCATCTATGGCGGCACTTTCACTCCCTTGCAGAGTTGGGTCTGGCAGGCGCAGCCGTCGGTGCGGCAGCAGTTCGCCGGTAAAACCCTGCCGGTGACCGTAAACGCCTCGCTGCTGCTGGGCTGGACTTACTATTCTGGAGGCCGGGCCTGCGGGGCGAAACAACCGACGGGATTCGTCTACCTCATTAACGATAATGTTGATGTGGATATAGTGGGTTCTATAGAACTACCCAGTGGAAATCCCTATTCCCTAGATGGCCTCAACTTTGATGTGTCCTGCGATATAACGACTAATTTCGGAACGATCCC
>JAJHPN010000299.1 GCA_020890855.1 Candidatus Contendibacter sp.
CAACCACGCAAGGCGTCTGTTCATCCGCAGGCACTTCTGGAAAAGAAGGGAGCTTCTTCATAGGGCTATTGAATACTACAGATCGGGGCCGTTGGGCAGGGGTTGCCAAGGATTATTGAGAAGTTACGACATGAGTAGTTACAAATCAATTTATTATAGCCCGCTCCCCCCGCTGGCCGGAGAGAGTGGGCGAATGAACGGCTACTTCTTTTCTTCAGGCTTGCTTGCTTTGGCGTCCGCTGCGGGCGTCGTCGCAATCGGCGCCGGAGCCGGTTTAACTTCGCTGACCTGAATCTCCTTGACTTCAATCTTGGCGCCGGACTTCAGTTTCTCCAGGTAGTCATTGACGACCTTGCTTTGCAGCATCTGGGCGATTTGCGGCTTCAGTTCATCCATTGATGGCGGCGTCGCGTCGCGGGTATCCTCGAGCAGGATGACATGCCAGCCAAACTGGGTCTGCACCGGCTGTTCGGTGTACTTGCCCTTCTCCAGCTTAGCGGCAGCCTGCGCGAACGGCGGCACCATCATGCTCGGCGAGAACCAGCCCAGATCGCCGCCATTGGCTGCGGAGCTGTCGCTGGACTTGGTCTTGGCCAGTTCGGCGAAGTTACCGCCTTTCTTGAGATCCTCAATGATCGCCTTAGCCTTGTCCTCGGAATCCACCAGGATATGACTGGCCTTGTACTCCTTGCCCTTCATCGCCGCGACGGCGGTGTCGTATTCTTTCTTGATGGCTTCTTCGCTGGGTGCGTTCTCGCTGAGCATCTTGCGAACGACGCTGCTGGCCAGCAGATTGTTCTGCATCATTTGCAGTTGCTGTTTGATCTGGGGGTCATCCGCCAGCTTCTGCTTGATGGCTTCCTGAAGCAGCAGTTCTTCCATGACCAGTTGATCGATCAGCGCCTTGCTGGATTCGGGCGAATCGACCTTGGTCCGGCCCCGTAATTGCTGGGCGTACTGATCGAACATCGCCTTGGAAATGGGCTTGCCATTGACCACAGCCACCGGGTCAGGAACCGTGAACGCTACCGGTTGCGCCGCTGCCGGTTTGACCGGCATGGCGACCGGGGCGGCAGGCGCTGGAGCGGCTTCGGATTTTTTGTCTTCGGCGGCCAGCGCCGCACTGGACAGCAGCAGGGCCGAGGACAGCGCCAGCAGGGGAAGAGTCAAACGGTTTGGTTTGTTCATACTCGTTAGTTTCCTGGGGGTTGAGAAGAATCAGATCTCGTCTGGAGTTCGCGCCTGAATGCTCAGGGCATGAATCTCTTGACGCATCAGGTCGGCCAGCGCCGCATTGACCAGGCGATGGCGCTGAAGCAGAGTTTTGCCGGCGAAAGCCGATGCAACAAGGTGAACGGTGAAATGGCCGCCCTCCAGCGCCCCGGCATGACCGGCATGGGCGACGCTATTATCAACGATGGTCAGCGATTCCGGCGTCAGCGCGGCCCGCAGCCGTTCTTCAATCAGGGCAACCCGATCGGTCATGCCGGCAACGCCTTGCGGAACGGGTAGACCTCGACCGCTGCATAAACCCCGGCGGCGACATAGGGATCGGCGTCAGCCCAGGCGCGGGCGTCTTCCAGCGCAGCGAATTCGGCGACCACCAGACTGCCCTGAAAACCGGCGGGGCCGGGATCAGGGCTATCAATCGCGGGCAATGGTCCAGCCAGAATTAACCGGCCTTCGGCCAGCAGCGCGTTGAGGCGCTTCAGATGGGCAGGACGGACGGCCAGTCGTCGGTCCAGACTGTTTGGCGTATCACGGCCCAGAATGGCGTACAACATCGTTCAGGATTCCTTCGGCGGATCGGCATCGCCGGTTTTGAGATAACGACTCATATAGGCGGCTTGCGCCAGCACGAACAGCAGGGTCAGGCCCAGCATGCCAAACAGCTTGAAATTGACCCAGGTGTTTTCATCAAACGTGAAGGCGACATAAAGGTTGGCGAGGCCCAGAATGCAGAAAAATAGCACCCAGGCGAACGTCAGCTTGACCCAAACCGGGGGAGGAAGTTCCAGCTGCTCACCGATCATCCGCTCCAGCAGGGTTTTCTGGCCAATGAGCAGACTGCCGAGAAACGCTACTGCAAAGAGCCAGTTAACGATGGTCGGCTTCCATTTGACGAAGATTGGATCATGCAGAATCAGGGTCGCGCCGCCCAGCGCCAGCACCAGTCCGGCGGTGATCAGGGGCATTTTTTCCACCCGGCGCTGCCGCAGCCACAGCCAGCCGACCTGGGCCAAGGTAGTGACGATCAACACGCCGGTGGCGACGTAGATGTCAGCCAGCTTATAGGCGGCGAAAAACAGCACGATGGGCAGGAAGTCAAACAACAGTTTCATGCCAGGGGACCAAACTCCGTTGCGGATAGAAAAATTGGGCAAAAGAAAGGCGGCCTGGTGGTCGCCGTCTTGACCGGATAGCGCCACACTGGCAAGTTGCCTGCCCGGCGCTCTCTACAGCTTTCAGAGAATAGTACAGGTCATGAGTCGTTTATTACAAATTCATCCCGCCAATCCGCAGCCGCGCCTGATCGCCCTTGCGGTGCAAGGATTGCGCGAAGGTCAGGTGATCATTTACCCAACCGATTCCAGTTACGCCCTGGGTTGCCCACTGGGCGACAAGGCGGCGGCGGAGCGTATCCGCCAGATTCGCCAGACTGACCGTCATCACAATTTCACCCTGGTTTGCCGCGATCTGTCCGAGATCGCCACTTACGCCAAGGTCGATAATCAACGCTACCGGTTGCTCAAGGCCGCGACGCCAGGGCCATTCACCTTTATTTTACAGGCTACGCATGAAGTGCCGCGCCGCTTGCAGCATCCTCGCCGCAAAACCATCGGCATCCGGGTGCCGGATAACGCTATCGTCAGCGCCCTGCTGGCGGAACTGGGCGGGCCGATCATGAGTTGCACTCTGAGCCTGCCCGGCGACGACTGGCCGCTGTCTGATCCGGAGGAGATCGAGGAGCGCCTAATGAACGTGGTCGATCTGATCATTGACGGCGGCCCTGGTCAACATGAACCGACTACTGTGCTGGATCTCACCGGCGACGCGCCACAACTGCTCCGGCAGGGCCTGGGCGACGCCAGTCCGTTTCTCTAGGCCCGGCTTAAACAGGCTGCGTATAATCCCCTTATGCTCGATTTCAACGTGATTCAACAACTCATTATCATGGCGCCGCCCCTGCTGCTGGCGATCACCCTGCACGAGGTCGCGCACGGTTGGGCGGCGCTGCTCTGTGGGGACGCTACCGCCAAGGCTCAAGGCCGGCTTAGTCTTAATCCGCTGCGGCATATTGATCCGATCGGCACGGTGCTGGTCCCGGCGTTGATGGCGCTTCTTGGCGGTTTCATCTTTGGCTGGGCCAAACCGGTGCCAGTCAATTATGGCCGGCTGCGCCAACCTAAACGGGATATGGCGCTGGTGGCGCTGGCCGGGCCGCTGTCGAACCTGCTGATGGCGCTGGGCTGGGCGCTGGCGGCGCTGGTTGGGCAGGCGCTGCATGGCGGCTTGCCGTGGCTGGGCGTGCCGCTGTTGGCCATGGGCGTCGTCGGCGTTAGCGTCAATGTCATGCTCGGCGTCCTGAATCTGGTGCCGATTCCACCGCTGGACGGTTCGCGGGTGCTGGCGGGGGTATTGCCCAATCGCGCCGGTCAGATCATGGCCCAGATTGAACCTTACGGCCTCATTATTCTGGTAGTGCTGCTGATGAGCGGGGTATTGAATCTGATGCCCATAGTCAACACGATCCGCCATTTCATCCTGGCCTTATTTTTCTCCTGATTCTGCCTCCAAGCGTGTTACGGTCCTCATGGAAATTACTCTTACCGGTATTACCACTACTGGCGCTCCGCATCTGGGCAATTATGTCGGCGCGATTCAGCCCGCCATTGCCGCCAGCCGCCGCACCGATGTCCAGTCATTCTACTTTCTGGCTGATTATCACGCGCTGGTCAAATGCCAGGACCCGGCGCTGGTTCACCGTTCCCGGCTGGAGGTCGCGGCGACCTGGCTGGCGCTGGGACTGGATATCGATAACGTCATTTTTTACGCCCAGACCGATATTCCCGAAATTCTGGAACTGACCTGGATCATTACCTGCGTGACGGCTAAAGGGCTGATGAATCGCGCCCATGCCTATAAGGCGGCAGTCGCGGAGAATCTGGCCGATCCCAACAATGATCCGGATAAAGCCGTCACGATGGGCCTGTTTTCTTATCCGATCCTGATGGCGGCCGATATTCTGATGTTCAAGGCCCATAAAATTCCGGTCGGCAAGGATCAGGTTCAGCATCTGGAAATGGCCCGCGATATCGCTGCCCGGTTTAATTACCTGTACGGTGAGCATTTTGTCTTGCCGGAAGCCGTAGTCGATGAAAAAAACGCGGTGTTGGTGGGACTCGATGGACGCAAGATGAGCAAGAGTTACGGCAATACGATTCCGCTGTTTGAGCCGGAGAAAAGTCTGCGGAAACTGATCATGCGAATCAAGACCAATTCCCTGCCGCCGGAAGCGCCCAAAGACCCGGAAACCTGCACTCTATTCCAGATTTATCACGCCTTCGCTGCGACTGAGGAAAGCGCAGCGATTCGGGAACGCTATGCTCAGGGCATTGGCTGGGGCGAAATGAAACAAATCCTGTTTGAGCGCCTGAACGCGGAGCTGAGCGAACCGCGCCAGCGCTATTATGCATTGTTGGAACAGCCGGGTTATATCGAGCAGATTTTGAAAAAAGGCGCCGCGCGGGCGCGGGAGTACAGTGCGCCCTTCTTGCAGGAATTACGGCGGGCAGTCGGCATTCAACCGCTAGGCGCGTAGCGATGCGCTGATCCCGCAATCCGCTCCAGTAAATCTTCGACGGCGATCGCCCGACTCTCCACGTCGGGCAATGCCTTGATAAACCGTAGTTTGTCCTTGCCATCCAGTTTATAGCTCTTCGGTTGCTGCTGAATCAGCCGCACCAGTTTGGCCGCGTCTATTTTCGGCTCCGGGCCAAAAACCAGCCGCCCGCCTTTTAGCCCTGCTTCGATCTTCTTCACGCCTACCGGCAGCGCCCGCAGTTTCAACCCGGTAGCCCGGAATAAGGTTTTCACTGGCGCTGGCAATAACCCGAAGCGGTCAATCATCTCTACTTGCAATTCCCGTAATTCACCTTCGTCATGGGCGCTGGCAATCCGCTTGTACAGGATTAACCGGCTGTGGACATCGGGCAAATAGTCATCAGGAATCAGCGCCGGGCTTTGCAAGTCGATTTCCGGACCGTGATCCAGCGGTTGATCCAGGTGTGGAATTTTTCCTGCTTTCAGCGCCGCGACCGCCCGCTCCAGCAAGTCCATGTAGAGCGTAAAACCGACTTCATGAATCTGACCGCTCTGCTGCTCGCCGAGGAGTTCGCCCGCCCCGCGAATTTCCAGATCATGACTGGCCAATAAAAAACCCGCTCCCAAATCTTCCAGTGACTCGATGGCCTCAATTCGCTTGATGGCGTCGGTCGTCATCGCTGGTTTCGGCGGGACGATCAAATAAGCATAGGCGCGATGATGCGAGCGTCCGACCCTCCCGCGCAATTGATGCAATTGCGCCAGTCCAAGTTTATCCGCGCGATTGATCAGAATGGTGTTCGCGCTGGGCACATCGATCCCGGATTCAATGATCGTAGTACAGATCAGTAGATTGCAGCGGCGATGGTAAAAATCCAGCATCACCTGTTCCAAATCCCGTTCGCGCATCTGACCATGAGCCACCGCGATGCGAGCGCCCGGCGCCAGTTCCGCCACCTGCGCCGCTATTCGCTGAATGGTCTCCACTTCATTATGCAGAAAGTAAATCTGCCCGCCGCGTTTCAATTCCCGCTGACAGGCTTCCCGAATCGTAGCCGGATTCCACTGGCCGACAAAGGTTTTAACCGCCAGTCGGCCGGCTGGCGGAGTGGCGATGATCGATAAGTCACGCAATCCGGCCATCGCCAAATTCAGGGTGCGAGGAATCGGGGTTGCGGTCAGGGTCAAGATATCCACTTCCGTCCGTAAGGCTTTCAACCGTTCCTTGTGCCGAACGCCAAAGCGATGTTCCTCATCTACAACGACTAAACCCAGTTGCTTGAATTGGACGCCGTCCTGCAACAATTTATGGGTGCCGATCAGAATATCGACTTTGCCTTCAGTCAGCGCCTTAATCGTTTCCGCCTGCTGTTTGGCCGAGCGGAATCGGGACAATAATTCAATTCGCACCGGCCAATCCGCAAAGCGGTCGAGAAAATTCTGATGATGCTGCTGGGCTAACAGCGTGGTCGGAGTCAGCACCGCGACTTGCCGCCCGTCCTGCACCGCCACAAACGCGGCTCGCATCGCCACTTCGGTCTTGCCAAAGCCGACATCGCCGCAAACCACCCGATCCATCGGTTTGCCGGAGCGCAAGTCAGCGATGACCGCTGCAATCGCTGTCTGTTGGTCGGCGGTTTCCTCAAAGGGGAACGCGGCGGCGAATGCGGCGTACTCGGTCTCGCTCAGGGTAAAGGCATGGCCGGGCCGGGCCTCGCGGCGGGCGTACAGATCCAGCAGTTCCGCCGCCGCATCAGTCGCCTGTTCCGCCGCCTTGCGTTTGACTTTCTCCCACTGGCCGCTGCCGAGTTTGTGCAAAGGCGCATGTTCGGCGGCCGCGCCGGTGTAGCGGCTCAGCAGATGCAAGGAGGCGACCGGGACATAAAGCCGGTCGCTGCCCGCGTATTCCACTACGACGAATTCGCCGTCGATGCCCGCCACTTCCAGCCGCTCCAGTCCGGCATAGCGGCCAATGCCATGTTGTTCATGGACAATAGGCGCACCAAGGCTGAGATCAGTCAGATTGCGGATGATGGTTTCGGGATCGCGGCTGGCGACGCGCCGCCGGGTTTGTCGTACCCGGTCGCCGTATAGCTGCGGTTCGGCGATAATCGCCAACGGCGGTTCGGTCAGTAGTAATCCTTGATCGAACGGCGCAACGGTCAGGGCCAGTTTCAACTCCTCCCGCTCCAGAAATTCCGCCCAGGTTCCGCAAACGGCGGGTCGCAAGCCGTAGCCGCGCAACAGGTCGAGCAGCACTTCCCGCCGCCCGGCGGATTCGGCGGCGATCAAGGTTCGCCCGGCAAATTCGGCCAGAAATTGCTCCAGCGCAGCGGCTGGCCGTTCCTGACGCAGGTGCAGCGGCAGGGCGGGGGGCGGGGCAGTGGGAAAGTTGATCCCGCCATTGCCCGTCTCCTGCAACTCAACTCGTGGATAACGCGCCAGCGCCTGTTCGACCTGAGCCGCTTCCAGAAACAACAGCGGCGGCGGCAACAGGGGCCGTTCCGCGTCATAACGGCGCTGTTCGTAGCGATCCATGATCTGCTCCTGGAACAGCGTCATTGCGGCGTCTACGCCGTCCAGCCGGATCGCCAGGGTGCTTTGGGGCAGGTGGTCAAACAAGGTCGCGGGCTGTTCGAAAAACAGCGGCAGGTAGTATTCGATACCGCCCGGCGCATGACCGGCGCTGACTTCGCGGTAAATCGGGCTGCGCTGCGGATCACCCTCAAACTGGCGACGCCAGCCCTGGCGAAAGCGGGCGATGCTGTCCTTGTCCAGCGTAAATTCCCGCGCCGGCAACAGTTCAACGCGCTTGACCTTATCCACCGATAACTGGGTGTCTGGGTCAAAAGCGCGGATGCTTTCCACTTCGTCATCGAACAGTTCAATCCGGTAGGGCCGCGCTGCGCCCATCGGGAACAGGTCGAGAATGGAGCCGCGCACCGCGAATTCGCCGCGATCGGCGACTTGCGAGACACAGGCGTAACCGGCCGCTTCCAGGCGTTGGCGGAAGTCGGGCAAATCCAGGCGCTCGCCAACCGTAAGCAGCAGCGCGTAGCGATCCAGGTAATCCCGCGGCGCCAGACGTTGCATCAAGGTCGCTACCGGAGCAACCAGCACTCCGCGCTGTCGTTGCGGTAGCCGGCACAGGGCCGCCAGCCGTTGTGAGAGGATGTCCTGATGCGGGGAGAAGCCGTCGTAGGGCAAGGTCTCCCAGTCCGGAAACGCCAGAATCTCCAGATTCGGCCCGCCAAAGACCCGCAATTCCGTATTCAGCCGCGCGGCTGTCTGACTGTCGGGGGCGATGACCAGAACCAGGCCGCGATAGCGAGCGGCAGCGGTGGCGATCAACAGGGCCGGCGCCGCGCCGTAGAGTTGTCCCCAGCGTAGAGGCTGGCGGTTATCGGGCGGCAGAATGGGACGCAGGGGTGGGGAGGGCGTGGACGATGAGGCGGTGACCGGCATGGATTTGGGGGACATGGAACAGGAAGCATTGAAGTGAGGGGATAGTTGCAATTATGACCTGATTGCAAGCCTTCAGTCCTCTCTCCCCCAACCTCTCCGCTAACTGGCCGCAACGGCGGCAAGAAAAGACCGTCCGGCCTGAAATCAACTTTGAAAGGCGTCTTGAATCCACTCGATGCGGGGCTCATCGTCGGGCTGGAGAATGGCTACGACATCAAAGCGGCAGGGCAGGTCAAAATGCCGACGTTGCAGGTAGAGCGCAGCGGCCCGCAACAACCGGCGTTGCTTGGTGCGGGTCACTGATTCGGCGGGAATGCCGTAACGGGCATAGCGGCGGCTGCGCACTTCCACAAACACCAGATACTCGCCGTCGCGCATAATCAGGTCCAGTTCGCCGCCGCGACACCGAAAATTGCGGGTTTCCAACGTCAGCCCACGGGCTTCGAGATAGCACAGAGCCAGGGTTTCGGCGGCGGTTCCTTGGGCGACGCGACTGATCAATACGGGTCTCCGGTGGTGAACAGGCCAAGCGGGCTGGTTAAAAAGTTGCGGCATTATAGAGGGTTAAATCATGACCGTCGAATCCGGGGCGTTATACGTGGTGGCGACGCCGATCGGCAATCTTGAAGATCTCAGCGCCCGCGCCATCCGGGTCTTGCAGGAAGTGGCGTGCATCGCCGCCGAGGATACCCGCCATACCGGGCAGTTATTGCGCCATTGCGGCATCCAGACGCCGTTGCTGTCGCTGCATGAGCATAACGAACGCGCCCGGCTCGGACAGGTGATCGGTCTGCTGCGGGAGGGTAAAGCCATCGCGCTGGTTGCGGACGCCGGGACGCCGCTGATCAGCGATCCCGGTTTTCCTCTGGTGCGCGAGTTGCGCCGGCAGGGCTTGAAAGTGATTCCGGTTCCCGGACCCAGCAGCTTGCTGGCTGCGTTATCCGTGTCGGGCCTGCCGACCGACCGGTTTGGGTTTGAGGGTTTTCTGCCGGCCAAAAGCGCGGCGCGGCGTGAGCGGTTGCAGGCGCTGGCCGGGGAGGAACGCACTCTGGTGTTTCTCGAAGCCAGTCATCGGGTGGCGGAAACCCTGGCCGATTTGGCGGCGGTGTTTGGCGGCGATCGGCCCGCCGTGGTGGCCCGCGAACTGACCAAGCGTTTTGAGGAAATCCAGAGCGATACGCTGGATGGACTGGCGGTTTGGCTGGCGGCGGATCCGGTTCGCAGCAAGGGGGAATTCGTGCTGCTGACCCAAGGCGCCGCACCGGCAGGAGAAGCGGACACTCCAGAGATTCGCCGGTTATTAACGGTGCTGCTGGCGGAATTGCCGACCAGCCGGGCAGTGGCGGTGGCCGCCAAATACACCGGATTGCGGAAAAAGCCGCTGTACGAACTCGCGCTGGCGCTGGGTGGGCGGCAGGAAGTCGAGGAGCCGTGAAAGACGTGACGATACCTGGGGGATTGCCGCCAGATACCGGACAGGAAGGCCTTTTACCTTTGATTCTATGATGTTCGCTGGCTGTTATTCCCGCTGACGAATTAAAGATGGGCCAGCGAAGATCGCCGATCTTCATTGCGCATATTTGCGGCGGTTTCTTCCCTTTTGATCTTCTATCCTTAAATTCAGGGTTGTGGCCTTGACGCTATTAACCCCTATCAAAAAAACTGGATCTTAATATTTCCAGCATTCCGAAAAACCAAAGGAGAAGATTGTTCATGCGTAAACCCACCTTTCAGGCGTTGCTGGCTGGCGCCGCGCTCACTCTGCTGACCGGCATGATCCATGCTGAAACCGTGATCAAGTTCTCGCATGTCGTTGCCGAGAACACCCCCAAGGGCCAAGGCGCTCTGATGTTCAAGAAGCTGGCCGAAGAACGGCTGCCCGGCAAGGTCAAGGTTGAGGTCTATCCCAACTCGCAACTGTTTGGCGATGGCAAGGAAATGGAAGCGCTGCTGCTGGGCGATGTGCAGTTGATCGCCCCCTCGCTGTCAAAATTTGACCGCTACACCAACCAGATTCAGGTTTTTGATTTGCCTTTCCTGTTCAATGACATCACGGCGATCCACCGCTTCCAGAATGGTCCTACCGGTACGGCCATTCTCAAATCGATGACCAAAAAGGGTCTGATCGGGCTGGGTTATTGGGACAATGGCATGAAGCAGCTTTCGGCCAAAAAGCCGCTGAGGATGCCCGCTGACGCCAAAGGCATGAAATTCCGTATCCAGGCCTCGGACATCCTTGAAGCGCAGTTCAAGGCAATCGGCGCTGTCCCTCAGAAACTGGCGTTTGCCGAGGTGTACTCGGCGTTGGAAACCGGAGTCGTTGATGGCGCGGAGAACCCGTGGTCGAACGCCTACTCGCAGAAATTCTATGAGGTGCAGCCCTATTTCACTGAGTCCAACCACGGCTATCTCGGCTACATGGTGGTGGCGAACAGCAAATTCTGGGAAGAGTTGCCCGCTGATGTGCGCTCGGTGCTGGAAAAGACCCTCGCCGAAGTGACGGCCGAGGTCAATAAATCAGCCGGCGTCTTCAGCGAAGGCGACCGGAAAAAGATCAAGGATTCCGGTAAGACCGAAATTCTGGCGTTGACCGCCGAACAGCGCGCCGCCTGGCAGTCTGCCATGAAGCCGGTGCTGGATCAGTTCACGCCCAAGATCGGCAAGGAAATTGTTGACGCCGCGATCGCCGCCAACAAGCCGTAATACCCCCTCCCCGGTCTAATCGCCTCATGCGCTGGTATGGGGTGGTTGTCCGCGCTTGCGTTCGGAGAGTCCCGCATGTTGATCCGCATCGTTCATCATCTGGAGGAGGGTTTCATTGCCCTGCTGCTGGTGTTGATGACCCTCATCACCTTCAGCCAGGTGGTTGCCCGCTATGTGTTTGGCGCTGGCTTTGCTTGGGCGCTGGAATTAACCACTTATCTGTTTGCCTGGCTGGTGCTGTTTGGCGTGTCGTACGGCATCAAGGTCGGCGCCCATATTGGCATTGACGTCGTGGTGCGTCAGTTGCCGCATACCTTGCGTCGCGCCGTCGGCCTCGCCGCAGTGCTGTGCTGCTGCGCCTATTGCGTTATTTTGCTGGTCGGCGCCACCGGCTATGTCTACAAGCTCTATAGCATTGGCATCGAAGCCCAGGATCTGCCGATTCCGCGCTGGGTGCCGTTCATCATGTTGCCGATTGGCTTGGCGCTGGCCCTGCTGCGGCTGTTACAAGTCGCTTGGCATACCCTGCATGGTCGGCAGGAAGGTTTGCGGTTGGCTGACGAGGCGCGCGAGGCGATTGAAGCGGTTGAAGCCGACGAAACGATCGAGGCTATCGAAATCCTGCACCCGGCTCATCGCGAGGAGAAAGCGCCATGACCTCCCTGTTTCTGTTCGGTCTGCTGTTTCTATTCCTGGTGATGGGAGTGCCGATTGCGTTCTCCCTGGGTTTGTCGAGTATTCTGACCATCCTGTTTTTCACCAATGATTCGCTGGCGTCGATGTCGCTCAAGCTGTTCGATACGATGGAGCATTACACCCTGCTGGCGATCCCGTTCTTCATTCTGGCGTCGGCATTCCTGACCACCGGCGGCGTGGCGCGGCGCTTGATCCGCTTCGCCATTGCCGCCGTTGGTCATTTTCACGGTGGGTTGGGCATCGCCTCGGTACTGGCCTGTATGCTGTTCGCGGCGGTCTCCGGTTCATCGCCGGCTACCGTGGCGGCGATTGGCTCCATCGTCATCGGCGCGATGGTCAAATCCGGCTATCCGCAATCCTACGCCGCCGGGATGATCTGCAATGCCGGCACCCTGGGTATTCTGATTCCGCCGTCCATCGTGATGGTGGTGTATGCCGCCGCAACCGAGCAGTCGGTCGGCCAGTTGTTCATGGCGGGCGTCATTCCGGGCATTTTGCTGGGGCTGATGCTGATGGGGGCGATCTATTTCAGTGCCCGCAAGTTCAAGATTCCAGTGCAGAAGCGGGCGTCAGTGCCGGAATTGCTGGTCGCGACCCGTGACGCCAGTTGGGGGCTGGGGCTGATTTTCGTGGTGATGGGCGGTATCTACGGCGGCATTTTCACCGCGACCGAAGCGGCGGCCGTAGCAGCGGTCTATGCCTTTATCGTTGCCTTGTTCATCCATAAGGATATGCGTTGGGCGCAAATCCCGCATGTGTTCGCCGACGCCGGCAAGGTTACGGTGATGCTGCTGTTCATCATCGCCAACGCCATGCTGTTCGCCCATGTGCTGACCACCGAGCGCATCCCGCAGGTGATGGCGGAAACGATCATCGGCTGGGGTCTGGCGCCCTGGCAATTCCTGATCGTAGTCAACATCATTTTGTTGATCGCCGGCAACTTCATGGAGCCGTCGTCGATTCTGCTGATTCTGGCGCCGATCCTGTTTCCCATTGCAACCCGGCTGGGCATCGACCCGGTCCATCTGGGCATCATCATGACGGTGAACATGGAAATCGGCATGATCACGCCGCCGGTGGGGCTGAACCTGTTCGTCACTTCCGGCATTACCGGAATGCCGCTCTGGGATGTGGTGAAAGCCGCCATGCCATGGCTGATGATCATGTTGACTTTCCTTATTATCATCACCTATATCCCACAGGTCAGCCTGTTCTTGCCCCAGTTGCTGTTCTAACCGGTTGGTTGATGAGCGGAAACGAAAAAAGGGCGGTTTCAAGACCGTCCTTTTTTCGTTTCGATTGAGTCCAGGTTTTTAAGGCGCTTCAGCCCCAGTACCGGACGGGTCCGCTGTCAATATGGACGAAGTTGGAGCCGGGATAGTAGCCGACTCCGCCCGCGCCTAGCGAACAGGCCGCCCGGTACAGATCAGAAACCCGGCCACTGGGCAACCGGATATCCATCGCCATGGCTTGCATGTGAAAGCTGTTGCGGGCTACGCCCCGGCTACGCTCACATAGCGCCCCGTTAGTCGTCGGCGATCGGTAGCCACTGATGACATTGACCGGCGTCCACAGACCCATCTGCAATTGCAGGGCGTAGAGTTGATCCAGTACGTTGGGATCAAAGTTCTTAACCTGATCATTGTGGTAATCACGCAACGCCCAGCTGATTTCATTGATCGACTCGCGGACATAACCCTCACGCGGCGTCCAGTAAACCCGGCGGATGGTTTCATCAGTGTTGGGATTATGGAAGAACAGATAGCGTTCGCGGGTCACCGCCGCCTTTAGCAAGTTTGGGGCTAAAGCTGTGGCGCCAAGGCCACCGGTTGCCCACTTCAGGAACCCGCGCCGGCTTGGCATGGACAGAGTTTCCACCGGCGTATTGACCGGTTGCGCTACATTCTTTCGCATTCCGCAAAATCCTCCCGGTAACCCAAGCGCTTTTTTACAGTTTGAATCACAATCAGCCGCGTGGGGTAAGGATAAAAGTCTGGCGTTTATCGTCGATAAAAACCAACCTGACAGGCAAAGAATCTAATTTCCTCTTCCTTGAGCGATGCTCAAAAAAACAAGGTGCGGATAGTCAATATTCCGCCCTTGGTTTCAGCCCCATCGCTCTGACCGGCAGGATACGGAGGCTAAGTAAGTTGCTTTGGTGATTTTGGCAATTTCCGGTCAAAAACCTGTAATAATTTGATCTTAAAGAAGGTTCTGTGTAAATCTATGTGGTAAAATAATTTTAGTAAATAACTATATATATCAATCAATTATATTTAAAAAGTTGCCGGTTAGCTTTATAGAACCGGATAGATTGTCTAACTATATGATTTTTATGAAAGCCATATGATCTAAACGACACTCCAAGTATTGAAGCAAATCAAATTTGACAAAGCAAGAATCAGACTGACAAAAACAGTTGATTATTTCACAACACCTATAACTCAAACCCACGGTCCTCAACCGGTGATTATCCATGATGCAACGCGAAACTGGCATTAAAATCCAGAAACCGTTTGAAATAGTCTGGAATTAAAATTTTTTAATTTTAAAAAGTTATGAGAATTGACTGATTTATTTTTATCAAAAAAAAAATCAGTTTTTCATTAAAACAACAATTATTAAAATTGCCAAAAAACAACAATTGTGAAAAATACCACACTATGAGTAAACAAAAATTCCCTGTCACTCCTGCGACCCGGTATTTGCGCGAGCATCAGATTGAGTTTGCCGGGCATCTCTATCGCTACGAAGAGCGAGGCGGCACGGCGCACAGCGCTGCCTGTCTCAAGGTAGATGAACATTGCGTGATCAAGACGCTGATTCTGGAGGATGAACGGCAGCAGCCGTTGATCGCGCTGATGCATGGCGACCGCAAAGTGTCCACCAGGGAACTGGCGCGAGTGCTGGGGGCGAAGACCATGACGCCTTGTGATCCGGCGGTCGCTCACAAACATACCGGTTATCTGGTGGGCGGGACTTCGCCGTTCGGGGTTCGCAAGGCCATGCCGGTGTACATGGAAGCCAGCATTCTTAACTTGCCGCTGATTTACCTCAATGGCGGCAAGCGCGGCTTTCTGGTCAGCCTGGCCCCGAGTGAAGTACAACGTCTGTTGCAACCCACCCTGGTCAACGTTGCGGTAGAGGATTGATCCATTTGAACGAGCAGACATTCATCGCCACCGCCCCCGAAGGCATTGAGCCGCTGCTGGCGGCGGAACTGGCGGCGCTGGGCGCAACCGCAATCAAACCGGGGCGCGGCGGCATTCGCTTTCAGGGGTCGCTGGAGCGGGCTTACCGCGCCTGTCTGTGGTTGCGCACCGCCAGTCGGGTATTGTTGCCGCTGGCGGAATTTCCGGTGGTCGAGGTTGAGGCGCTCTATGCCGGGATTCATGCCCTGCCGTGGGAAGATCATCTCGCTCCAAACGGGACGCTGGCGGTCGAGTTCACCGGGACCGGTTCCGGGATTGACCATAGCCATTACGGAGCGCAGCGGGTCAAGGACGCTATTGTTGACCGGTTTCGGGAGCGGTGCGGCCAACGGCCAGGGGTCGATCGAAACCAGCCGGATCTACGGATTCACGCACTGCTGCGCGACGGGCAGGTCACAGTCAGTCTCGATCTGTCCGGCGACAGCCTGCACCGGCGCGGCTATCGGGAAGCGACCGTGATTGCGCCGCTCAAGGAAACCCTGGCCGCCGCCTTGTTGCTCAAATCCGGCTGGCCTGCGATTGCCGCTGCGGGAGGGCCGCTACTCGATCCGCTGTGTGGTTCCGGGACGCTGGCGATTGAAGCGGCCTGGATGGTGGGTGACCACGCCCCGGGATTGCTGCGCGAACACTGGGGATTCAGCGGCTGGCTGGGTCATGTTCCGGCGTTGTGGAAGCGGCTGCTGGCCGAAGCGCAGGAGCGGCGCACGCTGGGCAAGCCCCGGATTCCGCTGATCATCGCCAGCGATCACGATCCGAAAGCGGTGCGGGCGGCGCTGACCAATGCCCGCCGGGCGGGCGTAGCAGACCGGATTCGCATTGAGCGCCGCGAATTTAGCGCCCTTCAGCCGCCGCCAGGAGCGCCGGGGCTGTTGATCGCCAATCCGCCCTATGGCGAACGATTGGGAACCGCCGAGGAACTGGCCGGGTTTTACGCTGAATTCGGCGAGGTGCTGAAAACCCGCTTTGGCGGCTGGCGGGCGGCGCTGTTCACCGGCAATCCCGAACTGGGCAAGCGGATGGGATTGCGGGCCGAGAAGGTTCACAGCTTCCACAATGGCCCGCTGGATTGCCGGTTGCTGCGGTTTCGGGTGGAACCGGAATTTTTCGTGGATCGGGCGGTAGCCGATCAAAGAACCCGCACCCGCGCTCTGCAACAGGCGGCGGCCGGTGGAGCGGAAGGATTGATCAACCGGTTGCATAAAAATCTGCGCCATCTGGGCCGGTGGGCGGCGCGGGACGGCGTGAGTTGCTATCGGCTGTATGACGCCGATTTACCGGAATATGCGGTCGCCGTGGATCGTTATGAGCAATGGCTGCACGTCCAGGAATACGCGCCGCCGCCGACGGTGGATGCTGACCGCGCCCGCGAGCGGCTGGAGCAGGTCATGGCGGCCTTGCCGGCGGCGCTGGAGTTGCCGGCGGAGCAGGTGTTTTTGAAAGTCCGGCAACGGCAGCGCGGCTCCAGCCAGTATCAGAAGCAGGCGCAACAAGGCCGTTTCCATGAAGTCCGCGAGGGGCCGGGTCGGTTTCTGGTCAACTTCAGTGATTATCTGGACACCGGACTGTTTCTGGATCATCGCCTGACCCGGCGGCGACTGGGCGAACGGGCG
>JAJHPN010000149.1 GCA_020890855.1 Candidatus Contendibacter sp.
GGTGCGATTCCATCTTCGGCAGGTAATAGAATGGGCCAGCCCCACGAGCGATTTGTTCTTTGGCGTTGTGGAAAAACACCAGGCCAAAGTCGAAAATGCCGCCGGACACCCTTTGCCCGTCCACCAGTACATGTTTTTCGTCCAGATGCCAGCCGCGCGGGCGGATTTGCAGGGTGGCGATCTCATCATTCAGCCGATATTCCTTGCCCACCTCGTTGACGTAGCTGATCTCGCGGCGAATGGCGTCTTTCAGATTCACCTGACCCTGAATCTGGTTAAACCAGTTCGGGCTGTTGGAATCCTCAAAGTCGGCCATGTAGGAATCCGCGCCGGAGTTATAGGCGTTGATGATCATCTTGCGCTCGACCGGGCCGGTAATTTCAGTCCGGCGGCGTTCCAGCGCTTTGGGCAGCGGCGCGATTTTCCAGTCACCCTCGCGGATAGACTGGGTTTGTGGCAGAAAATCGGGCAGGTCGCCGGCGTCGATCCGGGCTTGGCGCACCACGCGGGCTTTTAGCAATTCCTGACGGCGGTTTTCAAAGGTGCGATGCAGCTTGGCGACCAGCGCCAGCGCGTCATGGGTGAAAATTTCATCAAACCGGGGATGAAGGGGGGCGTTGATTTGTACGCCAGCAGGTAGATTGAGGCTCACGGTTGCTCCTTGATGGATTCGTTGAGTCAGAGATCAATATCATTTTAGCGCCTGCAATGGCAAAAACCCGGAGGTTGAGCCTCCGGGTTTAGGCAAACGCTGAATGCCCCGATCAATGCGGGGCGGCGAGGCTTAGTGGAACTGTTCTTCTTCGGTCGAACCGGTCAGCGCGGTGACGGAGGATGCGCCGCCCTGAATCACGGTGGTCATGTCGTCGAAGTAGCCGGTGCCGACTTCCTGCTGATGGCTGACAAAGGTGTAGCCGCGGTCACGGGCGGCAAATTCCTGCTCCTGCACCTTTTCGACATAAGCGGTCATGCCGCGCTCGACATAGTCCTGGGCGAGATCGAACATGTGGTACCACATGTTGTGGATGCCGGCCAGAGTGATGAACTGGTACTTGTAACCCATCGCGCCGAGTTCGCGCTGGAATTTGGCGATGGTGGCGTCGTCGAGGTTCTTCTTCCAGTTGAACGACGGCGAGCAGTTGTAGGCCAGCAACTTGCCGGGGAACTTGTCGCGGATCGCCTCGGCGAATTTCCTGGCGAAGTTGAGATCGGGAGTGCCAGTTTCGCACCACACCATGTCGGCGTAGGGCGCATAGGCCAGGCCGCGGGAAATTGCCTGATCCAGACCCTTGCGGGTCTTGTAGAAGCCTTCCTGGGTGCGCTCGCCGGTGCAGAACGGCTTGTCATTCTCGTCGCAATCGCTGGTCAGCAGATCAGCGGCTTCGGCGTCGGTGCGGGCCAGAATGATGGTTGAGACGCCGTAAACGTCCGCCGCCAACCGGGCGGCAATCAGCTTCTGCACGGCTTCCTGGCTCGGCACCAGCACTTTACCGCCCATGTGGCCGCACTTCTTGACCGAGGCCAGTTGATCCTCGAAATGCACGCCGCCCGCGCCGGCGCGGATCATCGACTTCATCAACTCATGAGCGTTCAGCACCCCACCAAACCCGGCTTCGGCATCGCCGACGATAGGCAGGAAATAATCGACAAAATCCTTGTGGCCGGGGCCGATGCCACGGGCGCACTGAATCTCGTCAGCCCGCTTGAAGGTGTTGTTAATGCGCTCGACCACCGCCGGCACGGAATTGACCGGATACAGCGACTGATCGGGATACATCGCCATATAGGTGTTGTTGTCCGCCGCGACCTGCCAGCCGGACAGGTAGATCGCCTTGATGCCGGCCTTGGCCTGCTGCATGGCCTGACCGCCAGTCAACGCGCCCAGGCAGTTAACATAGGGTTCGGTGGTGATCAATTTCCACAGACCTTCAGCGCCCCGTTGCGCCAGGCTGTATTCGACCGGCAGGTTGCCGCGCAACCGCACCACATCTTCAGCGCTATAACCGCGCTTGATGCCCTGCCAGCGGGGATTCTCGGCCCAGTCTTTTTTAAGTTGTTCAACAGTCAGGAAGGCCATTTTTTGATTCCTCTTCAGATGGTTACGGGGTGGTTGGTGGTGGGGGAACGATGATGCGCCGCCGCGGATCCGGTTTGTCGGTGGGCAGCGGTGGGCGAATGGGGTCAGGTTGATGATATGGAGTTGATGAATAATGCGCCTGAATCGGTAAAACCCGGCATACCGCAAAAAACCCTGATTATTCTAATGTGGCTATGCAGCATCTTACAAGTTGGTTACGGCGAATTGGCGGCAGGCCGAAACCGGATGATGGCGTGGACGCTACCCGGTTCCGGCCTGCATATTCTGTTGGTGGAGACAGGCATCAGCGTTTGCCAGCAAGCGGTCGGGATGATTCGGATGCAGAAAACCCGGTTGCTGGATCTGCGTCGCCGAAGGTTGGCGACTTTAAGCCTACCGCCCCTGCTCATCGCGGTTCGGCAGGAGCCAGGATGACAGGCATTTCGTCGTCAATACATCCCTTGATGCACCGTCGAAAAGGAGGAGATCGTCAAGTCGCTCCAAGGTCCGTTGTCCTGCAATCTCCGCCTCAGGATTATTTCACCCCACGCTCGTGGGCCAGGATAGTTTGCACTTGCTCGGAGTTGCCCGGCGTGCTGAAGCGGATCAGCGCGAAGCCCACTCCGGCGCGGTCAGGCCCCTCAAAGCCACCCCCATTATTGTCCGACAACTCGGGCATCTGGACCCGCACAAAACCGGACAAGGCGTTGTTAGGCCGCGCCAGGGTGGAGGGATCGATCACGTTGAGTATCTTGCTCAGGTTCATGGCCCCGGCTACTGAAGCGCGGTTGGTGTCAAAGGTCGTCACGGGCACATTGCGCCGGTCGCAGCCATCGGCGCCGCCACGGCAGTTCTGACCTAGCCAAACCACCAACTCAGTGGACCCGTTAAGGCTCGGGTCCAGGAAGTAGCGCATGTCGAAGCGCACCGTAGCGCCTGTGGATCCGTCATCGTTGTCCAGAGCCATGCCACTGGTCAGTGGGGCATAATCCGTCGGCACGTCGCCGGTATAAACGATTTCATTAACACCCTGATGGGGTCCCGAATTTCCGCTATTGTCCGTCATCGGCAAGGTTGGAATGTAGGCGGCCGACTGCCAGTTGCCGCGGATGACCACCGTATCAGCATACATCGCGAAGTCCGGTTGCCTTGAGCCACTGGTCGCCACATTGTTGGCCAACACCAGGTAACCCACCTTCCCGTTCAGTGCAGGAAGACCAGAACTGTTGACCACGCTCCCCCAATCGAGGGCCACGAAGTCGTCGCAACCGGTGAACAACGTACCCTTATGCTGGAGACTGCCAACCTCGTCGTAGAACCACCAACTGATGACCCCGGTTTCGCTGGTGTTGTCGGGAGCGCCACTGAGGCGGCAACTGCTGGCGCCCAGATCACTGGCCGTGGTGAAGCCCTCGCCGCTGTTGGCGTTACCTCCGATCTCGATTTGGGTGGGATCGTTACCCAAGGTGGAAGGTATGGTGATACCGGTCAGGGTGTTAATGTTCTTGCTGGAGTCGTATAACACATAGGGAATCAGCACTGCCTCTCCAGGTTCGGCTTGGCTGATTGCCTGCACGGCACCCATATAGCTTGCAGCGCACAGAGTGCAAGCAATCATCAATTCTCTTTTCCGCAACATTTTGCTCATCGTCATTGATCTCGATAGATGGTTAGCCAGTACGGTCAGCCAAGAAATGGCATCCTGAACGCCATGAGATTAACTTTAGGAGCTGTTTAGAAAAATGCCAGGCATTACGTGATCTTTA
>JAJHPN010000346.1 GCA_020890855.1 Candidatus Contendibacter sp.
GAACCGGCATTCAGTCCCCCCGTTGAAAAGACCCGCCCGCGCCCCCAATTCCGCGCTATTGCCCAATCCGGCCTCTGTGGACATCCAAACGATGAGCGAATCGCCTTATATCATTGATGTTACTCAACATAATTTCGCGGTAGTGGTGGAGAACTCCCAGCGGACTCCAGTGCTGGTCGATTTCTGGGCCGACTGGTGCGAGCCCTGCAAAGCGCTCACCCCATTGCTGACCAAACTGGCTCAGGAATACCGGGGCGGGTTCATCCTCGCCAAGGTCAATGCCGATGCGGAACGGGCGCTGGCCGGGCATTTTCAAGTGCGCAGCCTGCCGACGGTGATGGTGATCTGGCAGGGACAAATCGTCGAGCAACTGGTGGGTTTGCAGCCGGAATCCGCCTACCGCCAGATCATTGACCAGTTTCACGCTGCGCCGGAGGAACAGCTTGAGGAGCAAATCGAGTTGCTCTGGCAACGCGGTCATCGTCAGGAGGCGGTCGATCTGCTGCGTGAGGCGCTCAATCAGGAACCGGCCAGCAGCGAAGTGAAAACCACGCTGGCGGAGAAGTTGCTGCAACTCGATCAGGGCGATGAGGCGCGCAGCCTGCTGCAAAGCCTGCCGGCGGAGGAACGCAACCGGCAACCGGCCAGTGGGCTGCTGGCCCGGCTGCAATTCGCCGATCTGGCCCAGGGCGCCCCCGATCAGGCGACGCTGGAAACGCAGGTGCGGCGCAATCCCGCCGATTGCGCCGCACGTCGGCGCCTGGCTGCTCGTCAGGTGCTGGCGGGCGATTACGAAGCGGCGCTGGAGCAGTTTATGGACATCCTGCGGCGCGATGCCCAATTCGAGGATGAGGCGGGACGCAAGGGCCTGATCGCCCTGTTTGAGATGCTCGGCAACGAACATCCGCTGGTGATCACTTACCGGCGGCGGATGTTCTCGCTGCTGCATTAACCGCGATCATGACCGACTCCAAACCTGATTCCACCCCGCTGGAACGCAAGAAAGCCAGCCTGTTCGAGGTGCTGAACCGGCCGATTCATTTGCCGTTTGGCAAGAACCGCGCCGCCAGCCCCTCGCCGGAACCTGAATCCGCTGCACCCCCGCCGGAACGCTTCGCCGGTTTGCGTGACCGGTTGCGCCGCACCCGGCACAGCCTGGTTTCGGGACTGGCGGCGCTGTTCGCTGGCCGGAAACTGGACGATGCGGCGCTGGAAGAACTGGAAAACCGCCTGCTGCTGGCCGATGTCGGGGTTGAAGTCACCACTCAGGTGATCCAGCGATTGACCGAACAGGTCTCGCTTCAGCAATTGCACGATGCGCCAGCGCTGCTACAGGCGTTGCGCGACGAACTGCTGGCGATTCTCGCGCCCTGTCAGCAGCCGTGGCGGCCTTCTGACTCCCAGCCTTATGTCATCCTGATGGTGGGAGTCAACGGGGTCGGCAAGACCACCACGATCGGCAAATTGGCCCAGCGACTGCAAAACGCAGGATATTCGGTGCTGTTGGCCGCCGGCGACACCTTCCGCGCCGCCGCCATTGAGCAATTGCAGGTGTGGGGCGAACGCAACCGGATCGCAGTGATTGCCCAGCGTCATGGCGCAGATTCCGCTTCGGTGATTTACGACGCGATTCAGGCCGGCCAGGCGCGGGGCGCCGATATCGTGATCGCCGATACGGCCGGACGGTTGCACACCCAGGCGAACCTGATGGAAGAACTGAAGAAAATTAAGCGAGTGATGGGAAAGGTGGATGCCGCCGCCCCGCATGAAGTGTTGCTGGTGCTGGACGCCAGCACCGGGCAGAACGCCCTGAACCAGGCGGTGCAGTTTCACCAGGCCGTGGGTGTGACGGGCTTGATCCTGACCAAGCTCGACGGGACCGCCAAGGGGGGCATCGTGTTCGCCATCGCCCGCCGGTTAGGGCTGCCGATCCGCTTTATTGGCGTCGGCGAGAGCATCGAGGATTTGCGTGAGTTCGTCGCCGCCGAGTTCGTCGCCGCCTTGCTGGAAGGGGGAGATCGCGATTGAAGCGAGTCCGCAGGTCGAAGGTTCGGCGGGAACTCATCCCCAGTTTGGCACTCTGATAGCGAGAGTGCTAAAATCGAATCATTGAAAGCGAGTAGAACACTTGAAGGAGCGAATGACGATGACCACGACTGCACTGGTTCCCCGCCTTGACCATCTGCCGGTTTCGGTCGATAGCCTGGAAAGCTACATTCAGGCGGTCGGCCGAGCGCCGATGCTGAGCGCCGAGGAAGAGCAGGAACTGGCCCATCAGTTGCAACTACGCAACGATCTACAGGCGGCGCAGCGGTTGATCATGGCCCACCTGCGTTTCGTGGTGCATGTGGCCCGTGGCTATATGGGCTACGGTTTGCCATTGGCCGACCTGATTCAGGAAGGCAACGTCGGGCTGATGAAAGCGGTCAAGCGCTTTGATCCGACCCACGGCGTCCGGCTGGTGTCGTTTGCGGTGCATTGGATCCGCGCCGAAATCCACGAATTCATCCTCCGTAACTGGCGGATCGTCAAGGTCGCCACCACCAAGGCCCAACGCAAGCTGTTCTTCAAGCTGCGCAGTTCCAAAAAGCGGCTGGGCTGGCTGAATCATGACGAGGTCAACACGGTCGCCCGCGAGTTGGGGGTCAGCGCCGATAACGTCATGGAAATGGAAGCGCGGCTGAGCAGCCATGACGTGGCCTTTGATCCGGCGGACAGCGATGGTGACGATGATCATGACCCTTTTGCCCCCGCCGCTTACCTGCGCGACGATCAAGCCAATCCGGCCGAAACGCTGGAGCGGGATGACTGGGAAGAGCAGACCAGCAGCCGGTTGAACGCAGCGCTGGAACTGCTGGACCCGCGCAGCCGGGACATCGTGCAACGGCGCTGGCTGGCCGACGACAAACCGACCTTGCATCAACTCGCCGCCGAATATCAGATTTCCGCCGAACGCATCCGGCAACTTGAAACCAACGCCATGAAAAAGCTGCGGGCGGCCTTGCCCACGCCTGCCTGAATCCTCCGGTCAACTGGCCGCTGAAAACCCGCCCGTGCGGCGGGTTTTTTCGTGGAATGGAACGCCCATGACTCCGCCCGATTTTATCCAGCGCGATATTCCACTCGCTGATCTCAACACATTCGGCCTGCCTGCCCAGGCGGCGCTGTTCGCCGCAATCAAGACGCCCGCCCAACTCGCGTCCCTGATCGCCTGGCCAGAATGGCGGGATTGGCCGCGTTTTGTCCTCGGCGGCGGCAGCAATCTGATCCTTGCCGGCGATTTCCCCGGACTGATGCTACAGGTGCGGATTGCTGGCCGGGAACTGGTCGCCGAGGACGCCGCCGCCTGGCGGGTGCGGGCGGGGGCGGGGGAAAACTGGCATGACTTCGTGCAATGGACGCTGGATCGCGGCTGGCCGGGGCTGGAGAATTTGGCGCTGATTCCCGGCACGGTCGGCGCCGCGCCAGTGCAGAACATCGGCGCTTACGGTCTGGAAGTCGCCGAGCGGTTCGCGCATCTGGACGCGGTGGATTTGGCTACGGGCAAGGGTGTGACCTTTGATCGGGCCGCCTGCCACTTTGGTTACCGGGACAGCGTGTTCAAACGCGAAGCCGCCGGGCGTTACCTGATTACCGCCGTCACCTTCCGCCTGCCGAAGCCCTGGCGACCGTTGACGGGTTATGCCGACGTAGCGCAGGAACTGGAAACGCGGAAAATCGTCCATCCGACTGCGCGGGACATTGCCAATGCGGTGATCGCCATTCGTTCCCGCAAGCTGCCCGACCCGGCGCAGATGGGCAATGCCGGCAGTTTTTTCAAGAATCCGGTCATCAAT
>JAJHPN010000162.1 GCA_020890855.1 Candidatus Contendibacter sp.
CCGGTGGGCGGGTTGGCTTCGGACAGCCGGGCCGTGCGGTCGGGCGATCTGTTTTGCGCGGTGCGCGGCGGGCAACAGCACGGTCTGGACTTTCTGGACGCCGTGCGGGCGAGCGGCGCGGCGGCCGTGATCTGGGAGCCGCCTTTTCCCGGCCGGTTGCCGATGAGCGATGGGCAATGGCCGCTGCTGGCGGTTCCCGATCTGCGGCGGAATCTGGGCCGGATCGCCAGTCGCTTTTACGGCGAACCTTCACGGTGGACCGATGTCGTGGGCATCACCGGCACTGACGGCAAGACCTCCTGCGCCCACTTCATCGCCCAGGCGCTGAGCTGGTCTGAAACCGGCCCATGCGGCCTGCTCGGCACCCTCGGCAGCGGGGTCTATGGCACCGTCGAACCGGGGTTGCACACCACGCCCGATCCGATCCGCGTGCAAGCCTGGCTGGCCGGGCTGGTCGCCGCCGGTCGCCGCTACGCCATCATGGAAGTTTCCTCCCATGCCCTGGATCAGGGCCGGGTCAACGGCGTCGCGTTTGCGGTGGCCGTGCTGACGCAGTTGAGTCGCGATCATCTCGACTATCACCGCACCGTCGCCGCCTATGCTGCGGCCAAGCGCCGGTTATTCGTCGATCAGGCGCCGCTCCAGGCCGTACTGAATCTGGATGACGCCTTCGGCCAGACGCTGGCGGTTGATCCGGCGGTGCGCGCCCGGATCATTGGTTATAGCCTGGGCAAGCGTCCGGCCGGGCTGGAACGGTGGGTCTGGGGCAACAACCTGCGCCTGACCCCGGATGGTTTGCATCTGGCCATTGAGTCAAGCTGGGGGACCGGTGAACTGCAGGCCGGGTTGCTGGGCCGGTTCAACGCCCACAACCTGCTGGCGGCGCTGGCCACACTGCTGGCGTTGGATCTGCCGTTGGATCAGGCGCTGGCCCGGTTGACGCAGACCGCCCCGGTCGCTGGACGGATGGAGCAGATCGGCGGCAAGCCGGGACAACCGCTGGCGGTGATTGATTACGCCCATACTCCCCACGCGCTGGAACAGGCGTTGACCGGGTTGCGCGAGCATCGCGGCGGGCGGTTATGGTGCGTATTTGGTTGCGGCGGCGACCGGGATTCCGGCAAGCGACCGTTGATGGGTGAGATTGCCGAACGGCTGGCCGACCGGGTGATTGTGACAGACGACAATCCCCGCCGCGAAGACCCGGCCCGGATTGCCAGCGCAATTGTGGCCGGAATGCAGGGTCCGGCAACGGCGACCGTGATCCATGATCGGCGGCAGGCGATTGAGCAGGCGCTGACGGAAGCGCACGCCGGCGATGTCGTCCTGATCGCCGGTAAAGGCCATGAGGAAGATCAGATCGTCGGTACGCAGCGACTGCCGTTCAGCGACCGGGATGTGGCCCGCCAGTTTTTGTTTCCAGAGGATTTCATCTGAATGAACGATGCCTTTTCACCCCTGCGCTTGCAGGAACTGGCCCTGCTGCTGGACGGTGAACGGACCGGCGCTGACGCCGTCTTTACCGAAGTCGGCATTGACAGCCGCCGGTTGCCCACCGGGGCGCTGTTTGTGGCGCTGACCGGGCCGACGTTCGACGGCCATGACTTTATCGCTGCCGCCCGTAATCGGGGCGCCGCGGCGGCCTTGGTCAGCCGGTTTGTGGCCGATCCGTTACCACAAGTCCGGGTGGCGGATACCCGGCTGGCGCTGGGCCGGTTGGGCGCCGCGTGGCGGTCGCGCTTCACCGGGCCGCTGATCGCCCTGACCGGCAGCAACGGCAAGACCACGGTCAAGGAAATGATCGCCGCCATTCTCCGCCAGCGCGGCCCGACCCTGGCGACGGAAGGCAATCTCAACAACGATCTGGGCGCGCCGCTGACCCTGCTGCGGTTGCGGGCGGAACATGCTTACGCCGTGATTGAACTGGGCGCGAATCACCCCGGCGAAATTGCGGATCTGACCCGGCTGGCTCGACCTGACATAGCGATCATCAACAATGCCGGTCCTTGTCATCTGGAGGGTTTTGGCGATGTGGCCGGGGTGGCGCGGGCCAAGGGCGAGATTTTTCAGGGACTGGACGCGGAGGGCGTCGCGATCATCAACCGTGACGATCCATATGCGGACTATTGGGTCAGCCTGAATCCGGGGCGGCGGATCATCGACTTCGGTCTGGATCAACCGGCAATGGTTCGCGCCGCGCGCTTAAACGCAGCAGGCCACCGGTTCCGATTTATCACCCCGGTGGGTGAAATTGACGTGCAGTCGCCGCTGCCGGGTCGGCATAACCTTCGCAATGCGCTGGCGGCGACAGCAGCGACGCTGGCGGTCGGGGCGAGTCTTGATGAGATTCGCCATGGTCTGGAAAACCTGTCCGGGGTCAACGGACGACTGCAACGTTTGCCGGGTCGGCAGGGCGGGGCGGTGATTCACGACGCCTATAACGCCAATCCAGCCTCGCTGGCGGCGGCGCTGGACACGGTGGGCGCTGGGTCAGGCGAATGCTGGCTGGTGCTGGGCGACATGTACGAGTTGGGACCGGCGGCGGCGGCGCTTCACGCTGAATCCGGCCGGGCCGCGCGGGCGTCTGGTTTTACCCGACTCTACGCTTTGGGCGAACACAGCCGGGCGGCGGTCGCCGCGTTTGGCGCAGGAGCGACCCATTTTACCGAGGTTGAAGCGCTGATTACGGCGCTCAGCGGCGCTTTGCAGCAAGGCGGCGAACCACCCACGGTGCTGGTTAAGGGATCGCGGGGAATGCGGATGGAGCGGGTGGTTGCGGCGCTGACTGTAGCGACCGCAGAGGGCTATGCCGAATGTTGATGCTGCTGGCCGAATGGCTGACTGAAAATGTATACACCGGTTTTAACGTCTTTCAATACCTGACCTTCCGGGGGATTCTCGGCGTTCTCACCGCGCTACTGATTGCGTTGCTGGTCGGGCCGGCCATGATCCGGCGATTGAGCCGGGATCAGATCGGCCAGCAGATCCGCGAGGATGGTCCTAAAAGTCACTTTTCCAAGGCGGGCACGCCGACCATGGGCGGGGCGCTGATTCTGGTGGCGATTGCGGTCGCGACCCTGCTCTGGGCTGATCCGCGCAACCGCTATATCTGGATCGCGCTGCTGACTACTCTGGCCTTCGGCGCGATTGGTTGGCTGGATGACTATAAAAAGCTGGTGTTGCGGAATTCCAGGGGACTGGCGGCGCGGTACAAATACGCCTGGCAATCGGCCGCCGGACTGACGGCGGCGCTGCTGCTCTATTTCACTGCCCAGACTCCGGCGGAAACCCAACTGATCGTGCCGTTCTTCAAAACTATCGCCCTGAATCTGGGCTGGCTGTTCATTCCGCTCACCTACTTCGTCATCGTCGGCTCCAGCAACGCCGTTAATCTCACTGACGGACTGGACGGGCTGGCGATTGTCCCGACCGCGATGATCGCCGGGGCGCTGGCGGTGTTCTGCTACGCTTCCGGCAACCGGATTTTCGCCGACTATCTGGGCATTCCTCATGTGCCGGGGGTCGGTGAGTTGACGGTGTTCTGCGGCGCGATGGTCGGCGCCGGCCTCGGCTTCCTCTGGTTCAACGCTTATCCCGCTCAGGTGTTTATGGGTGATGTCGGAGCGCTGGCGCTGGGCGCGGCGCTCGGCATCATCGCGGCGGCGGTGCGGCAGGAACTGGTGCTGTTCGTGATGGGCGGGGTGTTCGTGATGGAAACCGTGTCGGTCATCCTGCAAGTCGCCTCGTTCAAGCTGACCGGGCGGCGGATCTTCCGTATGGCTCCGCTGCATCATCATTTTGAACTGAAAGGCTGGCCGGAGCCCCGCGTTATCGTCCGGTTCTGGATCATCACCATTATTCTGGTGCTGATTGGGCTGGCGACGTTGAAGCTCAGGTGAAAGGGCTAAAGAATGTTGGCCTTTGTTTTTCGATTCTTCCGCGTTTTCCGTGGATAAAGGGTTAAAGATGAAGGGGATCACGCTGGTGGTCGGTCTGGGCAAAAGCGGTCTGTCGGCAGCGCGGGCGTTGCGTGCGCTCGACGCGGCTTTTGCCGTGACCGACAGTCGCGCTAATCCGCCGGGGTTGGCGGCGTTGCAGGCCGAGTGTCCCGGGGTTCCCCGGTATCTGGGCGGCTTCGATCCGGCAGCCTTTGCCAGCGCCGCCCGGTTGCTGGTGAGTCCCGGCGTTTCAGTCAGAACGCCGGTAATCGCGGCAGCGGCGGCGCGCGGCGTTCCAGTCTGGGGCGACATTGAACTGCTGGCCCGGCTGACTCAGGCGCCGATTGCCGCGATTACTGGTTCCAATGGCAAAAGCACCGTGACCACGTTGCTGGGGTTGATGGCGGAGCGCGCCGGCGTCCGGGCGGCGGTGGGCGGCAATCTCGGTGAGCCGGCGCTCGATCTCTGGTTGCGACAGGAACGCAATGCGACCCGTCCCCCGGATAGCTATGTGCTGGAACTGTCCAGCTTTCAGCTGGAAACCACCCATAGTCTGAATGCCCGGGTTGCAACTGTATTGAATATCAGTCCGGATCACCTGGATCGCTATGACGGACTGGATGAGTACATCACGGCCAAGCGGCGGATTTTCCGGGGTCATGGCGCGATGGTGGTCAACGCCGATGATCCGGCGGTCATGGCGATGATAGAGCCGGATCGAGAGGTGCGGCGCTTCATGTTGCGCGAACCGGGCGAAGGCGACTTTGGGTTGCGGCAGGCGGGTGGAGAAACCTGGCTGGCCTGTGGCCAGGACCGCTGGATCGCCGCATCTGACCTGAAGATCAGTGGCGATCACAATCTGGCCAATGCCCTGGCGGCGCTGGCGATGGGCCAGGTTCTGGGGCTTCAGCAGGCGGGAATGCTGGCGGCGCTGCGCGAATTTACTGGACTGGCGCATCGCACCGCGCTGGTGCTGGAACATCACGGGGTACGCTGGTTTGACGATTCCAAAGGCACCAATGTCGGCGCGACGGCGGCGGCGGTGCGCGGCTTGCCCGGCCCAATCGTTCTCATCGCCGGCGGCGAGGGCAAGAATCAGGATTTTGGCCCGCTGCGAGCGGCGCTGGCTGGCAAGGCGCGCGCCGTGGTGCTGATTGGCCGCGATGCCCCGTTGATCGCAGCGGCTCTGGGAGACAGTGTTTCCTTGCAATCAGCGACGGATATGGATCAGGCAGTGGCGACAGCGGCGGCGTTGGCCCAACCGGGCGATAGCGTCTTGCTTTCGCCGGCCTGCGCCAGTTTCGATATGTTCAACGGTTACGAAGAGCGTGGCGCCGTCTTTGCGGCGGCAGCCCGGAGGCTGGCGGCATGTTGAACGTCGCTCAGTTAACTCCCACCTGGAGCAAGACTTCGAGCATCGGCGAAGAGCGCAACGCCTTGCCGTTTCCCGATCCGTGGCTGCTGATTGCGGTGCTGTTGCTGCTGGCGCTGGGGCTGCTGATGGTGACTTCGGCGTCGATGCCCATGGCGGATCGCCAGACTGGCCAGCCATTTTATTTTCTGATCCGGCAGGGTGCGTTTGTGCTGATTGGCTTGATCGCCGGCGGGCTGGCGTTTCAGATTCCAACGGTACGGTGGCGGGAAATCAGCCCGCTGTTATTACTAGCCGCGCTGGGGATGCTGATTCTGGTGTTGATTCCGGGCATTGGCCGAGAGGTGAACGGCAGCCTGCGCTGGATCGGCGTGGGTCCGATCAATATCCAGGTCTCGGAACTCGCCAAACTGTTTGCGCTGATTTATGTCGCTGGTTATCTGCAACGGCGCGGAGAACAACTGCGAACCACTGATTTTCAGACCTCGGCGTTGGCGCTGTTCCGGCCGATGGCGATATTGGGCGTGCTCGCCGTGCTGCTGCTGCTGGAGCCGGACTTCGGCAGCGTAGTGGTGCTGATGGCGGCGGCGATGGGTATGGTGTTCCTGGCCGGCGTCAATCTCTGGCAGTTTGGCGCGCTGCTGATCGGCACATCGGCGATCATGGCGATGCTGATTGCTTCCTCCCCTTATCGCCGCGCCCGCGCCCTGAACTTCCTCAATCCATGGGACGATCCGTTCGGCAAAGGATTTCAATTGGTGCAATCGCTGATCGCGATTGGCCGGGGCGAGTGGATCGGAGTCGGTCTCGGCGAGAGTGTGCAAAAGCTGTTCTATCTTCCGGAAGCGCATACCGATTTTCTGTTTGCGGTGCTGGCCGAGGAATTGGGGCTGGTCGGCATCCTGACCGTCATGGCGTTGTTCATGATCCTGGTGTGGCGGGCGTTCGCCATTGGGCAGCGAGCCGAGCAACTGGGGATGAAATTTTCCGCCTGGCTGGCCTATGGTGTCGGCCTGTGGTTTGGCATCCAGTCCTTGTTCAATATGGGCGTCAACATGGGCGTGTTGCCCACCAAGGGTTTGACTTTGCCATTTATGAGTTATGGCGGCAGCAGCGTGGTGGTGATGTGCATAGCGATGGCGCTGTTGCTGCGGATTGACGTGGAAAGCCGCGCCGGTGGACAGGAAGGTTAAGGAAGTCTGGTTCGGATTTTTTCTTCCGTGCGTTCCGTGGACAAGGTTTAAAGGTTGGCGATGTCTGGATTTGGGAGTGAATTTTGATGCGGGCGGAGACCATGCCCACGGAGCGTCCGGTGTTGATTATGGCGGGTGGCACCGGCGGTCATGTATTCCCGGCGCTGGCGGCGGCGGAATGCTTGCGTGAGCGCGGCGTTCCGGTGACGTGGCTGGGCGCGCGCGCCGGGCTGGAGGCGACGCTGGTGCCCAAGGCCGGTATTCCGATGGAATGGATCGAGGTGGCGGGCTTGCGCGGCAAAAGCTGGCGGCGGCGGTTGTGGACCCCGTTCATGCTGACGCGGGCGTTGTGGCAGGCCCGACTGATTCTGCGCCGGTTGCAACCGAGGGTGATTTTGGGAATGGGCGGTTTCGTCAGTGGTCCCGGCGGGGTCATGGCCCGGCTGCTTGGCATTCCCCTGGTGGTGCATGAGCAGAATGCAATTGCCGGTTTGACCAATCGGCTGCTGGCGCGGATCGCCAGCCGGACGCTGCAAGCCTTTCCGAATACTTTTCTCCCGCAGCGCCGGGCAGTCACGGTCGGTAATCCGGTGCGCCGGATCATTGCCGAGTTACCGCCGCCGGCGGAACGGTTTGCGCGGCGGGAGGGTCCAGCCCGGTTGCTGATCCTGGGCGGCAGTCAGGGCGCATTGGCGTTGAATCAACGGGCGCCGCAGGCGCTGGCCTTGCTGGACGCCGCCGAACGCCCGGAAGTCTGGCATCAGGCTGGCGGCCAGTTGCAGGACGCCGCCGCGCGAGCTTATCAGCAGGCCGGAATCGCCGTGCGCTTGACGCCGTTCATTGACAATATGGCTGAGGCGTATGGCTGGGCCGATGTGGTGTTGTGCCGGGCCGGCGCATTGACCATCGCCGAACTGGCGGCGGCAGGCATCGGCGCGGTGCTCGTGCCGTTCCCGTTTGCGGTGGACGATCATCAAACTGCCAATGCCCGGTTTCTGGAACAGGGCGGCGCGGCGCTGCTGATTCAGCAGACGGACTTGAGCGCCGAACGGCTGGCGGCGCTGCTGCGGGAATTACTGCCGGATCGCGCCCGGTTGTTGCAGATGGCCGAAGCGGCGCGGCGGCTGGCGAAAGTGGATGCCGCGGAACAGGTGGCGCGAGTGTGCCTGGAGCAGGCGCGGTGCTGACCATGACGAAAGCAATGATGTGGATAAGGTGATGGCGATGATTCCAGAAGCGTGGCGTGATATGCGGCGGATTCGCCAAGTGCATTTTGTCGGCATCGGCGGATCGGGGATGAGCGGCATCGCCGAGGTGCTGCTCAATCTTGGCTATGGGGTGTCCGGCTCCGACCTGAGGGCCAGCGCGGTGACGGCGAGGCTGGCGCAACTGGGCGCGATCATCCGCCCCGGTCATGCCGCCGAACACATTGCCGGCGGTGATGTGGTGGTGATTTCCAGCGCGGTCGCCGAGGATAATCCCGAAGTGATCGCGGCGCGGGCGGCGCGGATTCCGGTGGTGCCCCGGGCGGAAATGCTGGCCGAGTTGATGCGGTTTCGCTATGGCATCGCGGTGGCCGGAACGCACGGCAAAACCACCACCACCAGCCTGATCGCCAGTCTGCTGGCTGAGGGCGGGCTGGACCCGACGTTTGTCATCGGTGGCCGGCTGAACAGCGCCGGAGCCAATGCCCGGCTGGGAGCGGGCCGCTACCTGGTGGCCGAAGCTGATGAAAGCGACGCTTCGTTCCTGTTTTTGCAACCGATGGTGGCGGTCGTGACCAACATCGACGCTGATCATCTGCCGACCTACGGCGGCGATTTCGAGCGGCTGCGCGAAACCTTTATCGAGTTTCTGCACCATCTGCCATTTTACGGGCTGGCGGTGCTGTGCGCCGACGATCCGCAAGTCCGAACCATTCTGCCCCGGTTGAGCCGCCCGGTGCTGACCTATGGTTTCAGCGAAGACTGCGACGTGCGGGCGACTGATCTCGCCCCGGACGGTTTGCAGACCCGATTCATCGCCCATCTGCCGCATGGCGCTGCGCCCTTGCCGATCACCCTGAATCTGCCGGGTCGGCACAGCGTCCTGAATGCGCTGGCGGCGCTGGCGGTGGCCCAGGAGCTGGGCGTTTCGGAACCGGCGATGCGCCGCGCCCTGCTGAAGTTTCAAGGAATTGGCCGGCGCTTCCAGGCGCATGGCGAACTGACCTTGCCGGGCGGTGGACGAGCGACAGTGATGGAAGATTACGGCCACCATCCCCGCGAAATTCAGGCGGTGCTGGCGGCGTTGCGCGGGGCCTGGCCGGAGCGACGGCTGGTGCTGGCGTTTCAGCCGCACCGGTTCACCCGCACCCGCGACCTGTTTGAGGACTTCGCCCAGGTGCTGTCCGAGGTCGATGCGCTGATTCTGCTGGAGGTGTATCCGGCGGGGGAAAAGCCCATTGCTGGAGCCGACGGCCGCAGTTTGAGCCGGGCGATTCGCACCCGGGGCAAGGTTGAGCCGGTGTTTGTTGAACAAGCCGCCGATCTGGCGACGGTCGCGCCGGACGTGCTGCGCGATGGCGATTTGCTATTGCTGATGGGCGCCGGCGACATCGGGGCCATGGCGGCGCAGTTGGCTAAAGACGGTTGAAGGTTAAGGGCCAGGCAAGCCCGACCTTGGCGTTAATTCTTCCCGTGTTTTCCGTGTTTTCCGTGGATAAATCCTTTGACCTCGGATAAGGAGAGCGAATGCAACAGACCCAACGACAGACGGTGAGCGATCCGGCGGCGTTCGGCAAAGTCGCAGTATTGATGGGTGGCTGGTCGGCGGAGCGGGCGGTGTCCCTGAACAGCGGCCAGGCGGTGCTGGCGGCGTTGTGCGAGCGCGGGGTGAATGCCCACGGCATTGATGTGGATCGCGCCATTCTGCACACCTTGGCCGGCGGCGATTTTGACCGGGCGTTCATCATTCTTCACGGGCGCGGCGGCGAGGATGGCGTGATTCAGGGGGCGCTCGAACTGCTCGGCTTGCCCTACACCGGCAGCGGCGTACTGGCCTCGGCGCTGGGTATGGACAAGCTCCGCACCAAACAGGTCTGGCAAGGCGCAGGGTTGCCAACCCCGCCATATCGGATGGTGGATAGCATCGCGGGGCTGGCTATGGCGGCAGCCGATCTGGGGTTGCCGCTGGCGGTGAAGCCGGCCTGCGAAGGCTCCAGCATCGGCATCAGCCGGGTCACCGATCCTGCCCAGTTCCAGAGCGCCTGGGAACGGGCCGCCGCTTGCCGATCGCCGATATTGGCGGAACCGTGGATTGCCGGTCAGGAGTACACCGGCGCCGTCTTGCAGGGGATTGCGCTGCCGCTGATCGGGCTGGACACGCCTCGTGAGTTTTATGACTACGAGGCCAAGTACCACGCCGCTGATACCTGCTACCGCTGTCCCTGTGGCTTGCCGGAAGCTCAGGAGGCGACGTTGCGGGAACTGGTCAGCCAGGCTTTTGCGGCGGTCGGCGGTTCGGGTTGGGGTCGGGTGGATTTGATGATGGATGGGCAGGGCCAGCCCTGGCTACTGGAAGTGAATACCGTGCCCGGCATGACCAATCACAGTTTGACGCCGATGGCGGCCCGCGTCGCCGGCCTCAGTTTCGCAGAGCTGGTCTGGCGGATTCTGGAAACCAGTCTGGTTGAGCCGATTGAGGAGCATTGATGCGGTTGGGTTTCCGATCGAAACAGCGGCGCGGCGCGACCCCGCTCCGCCGCCCGGCTCCGTCCGCTGGGCAATCCCGCAGGATGTGGGGAACGCCATTGCGCTGGTTAGGCGTAGCGCTGGTGCTAACCGGAGTGGGGTTTGGTCTGTGGACCGGCAGCCAGAAACTGCGCGATCCGGCCGCCTTCCCCTTGCGTCTGGTGCAGATCGAGGGCGTGTTGCGTAATCTGGCCGAGGCCGATTTGCAGCCTGTAGCCAGCGGCTATCTGGGCCAGAACTTTTTCATGGCCAATCTGGATGAGTTGCGGGCGGCGCTGGCGGCTAATCCGTGGATTGACACCGTGGCGGTGCGGCGCAGTTGGCCGGAAACCGTAACCATCGCCCTGCGTGAGCGGGTACCCTTCGGCTATTGGGGTAGCGGCGAACAGGAGATGGTCGATGTGGCAGGCCAGCGGTTCCGGCCGGGAATGGTGCGCCAGCCGGGGCCGTGGCCGCGTCTGGCCGGACCGGCGGGTCATGAATCAGCGTTGATCCGCACTTGGGGGGAATTGCAGGCGCTGTTCGCCCCGATTGGCTTGACCCTGACCAGCTTGATCCAGGACGAGCGGCGAGCCTGGCGATTGACCTTCGATAATGGCCTGGAAGTTTATGTCGGGCGTGACCAGTTCGAGGCGCGGTTGCGGCGGTTGGCGCAACTCTATCCCCGGGTGCTGGCTGCCCAGATTGATCAGATTGCAGCGGTGGATTTGCGCTACGGCAACGGGTTTGCAGTGCGCTGGAAAACGGGAGCGCCGGTTCCAACGGCGGGTTAGGCGGCAACGGGAACAGTCATGTCCAAAAAAACAGACCCGAATCTGATCGTTGGTCTCGATATCGGCACCTCCAAGGTGGTGGCGATCGTCGGCGAAACTAACCCGGACGGGACGATGACCGTGGTGGGCTTGGGCGTCCATCCATCGCGGGGCCTGAAAAAGGGGGTAGTGGTCAATATCGACTCCACGGTCCAGTCGATCCGTCAGGCGGTGGATGAAGCCGAGCGCAGCGCCGGGTGCAAGATTCATTCGGTGTACGCCGGCATTTCCGGCAGCCATATTCGCGGGATTAATTCCGATGGGGTCACGGCGATCCGCAATCGGGAAGTCACCGCCGAGGATGTCGAGAACGTGATCGAGGCGGCCCGGGTGGTGGCGATCCCGTCCGATCAGCAGATTCTGCATATTCTCCCCCAGGAGTTCGTGATCGATGGTCAGGAAGGCATTCAGGACCCGATCGGCATGGCCGGGGTGCGGCTGGAGGCGCGAGTACATATCGTCACTGGCGCGATCAGCGCCGCCCAGAACATTATCAAGTGCGTCCAGCGCTGCGGGCTGGCGGTCGATGACCTGATTCTGCAACCGCTTGCCTCCGGCCGGGCGGTGCTGGCCCCGGATGACAAGGATCTTGGAGTGTGTCTGCTGGATATCGGTGGCGGCACGACCGATCTGGCGGTGTTCACCCACGGCGCGATCCGTCATACCGCTGTGTTGCCCATTGCCGGCGATCAGGTGACCAACGATATTGCGGTGGCTTTTCGCACGCCGATCCCGGGAGCGGAGGCGATCAAGCTACAACACGCCTGTTGCTTGAAACAGTGGACCCGGACGGATGAGCGCATCGAAGTGGCGGCGGTTGGCGACCGGGCGGCGCGGGCTTTTTCCCGCTATGACCTCGCCGAGGTGGTAGAACCGCGTTATGAGGAGTTTTTTGATTTGGCGCGGGCGGAGCTGCGCCGCAGCGGTTTTGAACCACTGATGGCCGCCGGGATGGTGCTGACCGGCGGTAGTTCGCGGATAGACGGAGTGGTGGAACTGGCCGAGGACGTGCTGCATTTGCCGGTGCGGCTGGGCCTGCCGCAACAAGTCGCCGGATTGGAAGATCCGCAACGCCATCCGGGATACGCCACCGCAGTGGGATTGCTGCTGTTGGGCAACGAGAATCGGCCGCTCAGGTCAGGACCGTCAGCGCGAACCAGCCGCTCCGGGTTGTGGGCATGGCTGAAGCGCTGGGTGCAGGGCAATTTCTAGGGGTTGAGATTTGGGGGTTTGGGTTGAACTTTATCCGGGTCGAGAACCATTGTTTGAGGAGATGCGGTCATGTTTGAATTGATGGAAACCAAAGCGAAAAACGAAGTGATTAAAGTCATCGGGGTCGGCGGCGGCGGTAGCAACGCCGTGCAGCACATGTTGAGCGCCAATATTTCTGATGTGGATTTTATCTGCACCAACACTGATGCCCAGGCGCTGAAAATTTCGTCGGTGCCGATTACCTTGCAGATTGGCAATAACATCACCAAAGGGCTGGGGGCGGGGGCTAACCCCGAAGTCGGACGGCAGGCGGCGCAGGAGGACTGCGAGCGCATCCGCGAAGTGCTGCAGGGCGCCGACATGGTGTTCATCACTGCCGGGATGGGCGGCGGCACCGGCACCGGCGCGGCGCCGGTGGTCGCACAGCTGGCCCGTGAGATGGGCATTCTGACTGTGGCGGTCGTGACCAAACCGTTTCCCTTTGAGGGCAAGAAACGGATGGCGGTCGCATTGCGCGGGGTCGAAGAACTGCGCGAGACGGTCGATTCGCTGATCATTATCCCCAATGAAAAGCTGCTGACGGTGCTGGGCAAGAGCGCCAGCCTGCTTGATGCGTTCAAAGCCGCCAATGACGTGCTGCTCGGCGCGGTGCAAGGCATCGCCGAATTGATTACCCATCCGGGGTTGATCAACGTCGACTTTGCCGATGTGCGCACCGTTATGGCGGAAATGGGCATGGCCATGATGGGCACCGGGCGGGCCGTCGGCGATGGCCGGGCGCGCGAGGCGGCTGAAGCGGCGATCGCCAGCCCGCTGCTGGAGAACATCAGTCTGTCCGGGGCCAAGGGATTACTGGTGAGCATCACCGGCGGGATGGATCTGACGATCGGCGAGTTCGAGGAAGTGGGCAACACCATCAAGGAGCTGGCGTCCGAGGATGCTAACGTGGTGGTCGGCACGACCATCGATCACGAAATGCGGAATGAATTGCGGGTCACCATCGTCGCCACCGGACTTGGGCAGGGCGTTCCCGCCACCCGGCCGGCCAGTTCCCGTGAACGGGACATTGGCGCGCGCCACGTCAACGTCAAGCTGGTGCCGCCCCCCGAGGTGAGCGGGCGTCCCAATGCCGACTGGCTCCGCCAAAAGCCAGCGGCTGGCGATGGTCTCAGCGATATCCGGGAACCGGCTGACGCGCTGGATTATCTGGACATCCCCGCTTTCCTGCGCCGGCAGGCGGAATAAACCCTCCCGCTTCGAAATCAACCACCGCCAGCCCATCACGTCTGGATGGCGGTCTGTTTGGCTTAGAGCGCAACTTTAGCAACTTAACAACAGATTTAGTTGTTAAAGAGAAACAAAAAGTTGCAATCTCGCTACGCAATGCGGTATCTTTGCGGCCATTCACAATGGCGCTCCAGTTGCCGGCGGGCCACACCAGGCTGATGGCGGTTCAACCCGCCTGATCAGCGCCGCTCGCCGCCACGCCATACTCCAGATCAATCGTATTGGGGGACTCGCATGATTCGGCAGCGCACCTTGAAAAACGCCATTCGGGCGACCGGCGTCGGCTTACATACCGGCGACAAGGTCTATCTCACCCTGCGGCCTGCGGCGCCTGATATGGGCATTGTATTCCGCCGGGTCGATCTGCCTGAACCGGTGGAGATCAAGGCCAGCCCGCAAAACGTCGGGGATACCCAGCTCTCCACGTCGCTGGTCAGCGGCAAGATCCGGATTTCTACAGTGGAACATCTGTTGTCAGCCTTCGCCGGGCTGGGGATTGATAACGCCTATGTCGATGTCAGCGCCGCCGAGGTGCCGATTATGGACGGCAGCGCTGGGCCCTTTGTGTTTCTGATCCAGTCAGCGGGGATCCAGGAGCAGAACGCGCTCAAGCGTTTCATCCGCATCAAGAAACCGGTGCTGGTTGAGGACGGCGACAAGTGGGCGCGGTTTGATCCGTTCGCCGGGTTCAAGGTCGAATTCACGATTTCCTTCGATCATCCGTTGTTCAAGGGCCGCAATCAGCACGCGGTCGTCGATTTCTCCACGACGTCCTTTGTCAAGGAAGTCAGCCGGGCGCGGACCTTCGGTTTCATGCGCGATCTGGAATACCTGCGGGAGCGGCGGCTGGCGCTGGGCGGGACGCTGGACAACGCCATCATGGTCGACGACTACCGGATTCTCAATGAGGACGGGCTGCGTTATGAAGACGAGTTCGTCAAGCACAAGATTCTGGACGCCATTGGCGATCTGTACCTGCTGGGTCGCAGTCTGATTGGCGCTTTCAATGGCTACAAGTCCGGCCATGCGCTGAATAACCGCCTGTTGCGGACCTTGCTGGCCGACCGCGCCGCCTGGGAGGAAGTCACGTTCAGCGATGAGCGGCAGGCCCCGATTTCCTATCTGCAACCGGCTCAGGCGACGCGCTGATCGGTCGGTTTACGCGGTTTCCCACTGTATTTTGAGCGGCTTTCCGGTCAGCCCGGAAAGCCGCTTTCTTTTGTCCGTGCAAAATCGCCAAGCCGGGCGCAACGGCGGGGCAACCGCCAGCGAGCCGGCTGAGATCAAGTCATTGCTTCGACTCGCTTGATACAGAACCCTTGCCTATACTGAGGATTATCACTATCCACGATCGTGAGGTATCCCCATGGCTACCGCTCCGTCCGCCCCTGATCTCAAGAATGTCGATTTCAATCAACTGACCCTGAATCTGTCCAAGGTCGTTGAACAAAGTCAGCGGGTGTTGCAGGAATATCTGAAGCGCCAGCAACAAGGCGATCCGCTACCGCTCATCGATCCCGCCATCATTGGCAAGTCGTTCCAGGATCTGTTCCAGCAATTGCTGAAAAATCCGGACAAACTGATTCAGGCCCAGGTGGATTTCTGGAAAAACTGCCTTGATTTGTGGGAGCACGCTTCCCAGCGCCTGCTCGGCCGCGACACCCATCCGGTGATCAACCCGGAACCCGGCGATAAGCGTTTCAATGACGAGCAGTGGGCCGAAAATGTGGTGTTTGACTTCATCAAGCAGTCCTATCTGCTGGCCGCCGGCAGCCTGCAAAAGGTGGTGCAGGATGTGGAGGGCCTGGATGAAAAGACCACCCGCAAGGTGCAGTTCTATACCCGTCAATTCGTGGACGCGATGGCTCCGACTAACTTCGCGCTCACCAATCCGACCGTACTGCAAGCAACTTTCGATTCCAACGGCGAAAACCTGCTCAAGGGTCTGCAAAACCTGCTGCAAGATCTGGAACGCGGTCGCGGTCAGTTGCAAATCAGAATGACCGACCTGGAAGCCTTCAAACCCGGCGAGAACATCGCATCGACGCCCGGCCAAGTCATCTTCCAGAATGACTTGCTGCAACTGATTCAATACAACCCGACGACGCCGACCGTTCACCAGCGACCGTTCCTGTTCGTCGCTCCCTGGATCAACAAGTTCTACATCATGGACATGCGTCCGAAGAACTCAATGGTCAAGTGGATGGTGGATCAGGGCTTCACGGTGTTCATGACTTCATGGATCAACCCGGACGAGCGGCTGGCGGAGAAGACCTTTGATGACTACATGCTGGCCTGTGTCGCAGCGATGGACGCCATCGAACAGGCCACCGGCGAGCGGGCGATCAATACCGCCGGTTACTGTCTGGGCGGCACCCTGCTGCTGAGCACCCTCGCTTATCTCGCGGTGCAGGGTGACCACCGGGTGAAAAGCGCCATCTGCTTCGCCTGCATGACCGATTTCAGCCAGCCGGGCGAGCTGGAAGTGTTCATCGACGAAGAACTGATCAGCCTGCTGGAAAAGCAGATGGGCGAGCAAGGGTATCTGGACGGCAGTCAAATGGCTGGGGTGTTCAGCATGCTGCGCGCCAACGACCTCATCTGGTATTTCGTGGTGAACAACTACCTGCTGGGTAAGGATCCCTATCCCTTTGATCTGTTGTACTGGAATTCCGACTCGACGCGGATGCCAAAGGCCATGCACAGCTTCTACTTGCGCAACATGTACCAAAAAAACCTGTTACGCGAGCCGGGCGGCATCACCTTGGCTGGCGTTCCCATCGACCTGGGCAAGATTGAAAATCCGGTCTATTTCCTCTCGGC
>JAJHPN010000328.1 GCA_020890855.1 Candidatus Contendibacter sp.
CCGATGAACCGCCGCCGCCGGCGCCGGCCACGGGTTCCCGCGACTGGACCTACCCGGAACCGCCCGATCCGGCCCATGACGGCCCGGAACCGTGCGACACCCCAGCCATTTACCGTGTGGAGAACGTGAAATGACCGCTCGCGTCCTGAACTTTCCATGCCGCCGCCCGTTGCCCAAGGCCACGCTGCCCGCCTCGGTGGTGTCCAGCACGGTCTACCACAGCCCGGACGGCCCGCTATTGGAAATCACCTTGACCGCCCGGCTGGCCGATGTGCCGCCGCTGGAACGCCGGAAACTGGTCGAGGTGCTGCATCGTGGTCAGCCCTTGACCGTCACCTTGGGCGGTGAGGGGCCGATCCGGCGTCCGGGACCGATCCGGAAAACGCCCGGAGACCGGTCAGGAGGCGACGATGCGGGGTAGAGAAGGTTTGGGGTGCGGGATGGACGATTGAACGGGTCAGCGACCTTCTCCGGCGGTTTACGGGGCATTCCGGCTTCGGTCTCGCCGACCGACCTCCGGGCGCAGGCCGAAGGGCAGCTTCACGCCTTGCTGCTGGCCGAGGGGATCACGCCGCGAGCGGTCTACCGGCCCGGCGAGGTGTGCCGGTTGCTGCGGATCAGCCCGACCACTCTCCGCCAATTCTGCGAACTTTCCGAGCATCCGGCGGTGAAAAATGCCGATCCTCGTGCGCTGGATTCCTTTCTGGTCGGCTGCCATCACCGGATTGTTCATGCGGCGCTGGTGGAGTGGCTGGTCAGAAACCAGAAGTTTCAGCGAGAGGGGTGAAAGTTGTGGGTGGTGGGCAGTAAAGGCGATTTCTCGAAGATGATCCCACGAGAGGTTCGGGTTGTTTTCGAGGATTGTCATACCCGCGCCAGCGGGTCGCTGGATTCCCGCCTTCGCGGGAATGACGGAAAACGAGAATCTGCCGAAAATGGGTATAATCATCGAGTTGGAGTTGTGGAAAGAGGCAAAATCCCCCTACCCCTCTTTGACAAAGGGGGGTAGGGGGATTTTCAGCCAGACGCGACCACAATTTATTGAGGAACCCTACAATAACCCGGTTTGACCATTCCCGCGCTCAATGGCTCAGACCCGATCACGATTGGAAAGGAGCATTGCTGTGGCTGCATTCAACCCGCTGGGATTGCTCAAATCCCTGTTGCCCTGGAATCGACCGTGGGCGCATCTACGGCCGTTGATCAAGGCGTTGCGTACTCAGCCCTATGATTTAGGGGCGCTTAAGGCGTTGGACGATGAATTGACTTGGAAACATCGGGAAATGCCGATGAACCTGCTGTGGCGCATCTGGCGGCTGGCCGAAAAGGCGCAGGCCCGTCCGGGCGATCCGGAGGCGAATCGGTTGATTGATGAAATCTGTAGGGGCGCAACCTGGGAAGTGCAATACCGCTCCATGCGCGGGGAGTGTTGATGTTCTCAGTGAAGACTGCCCGCGCGGGCGGTTCAGATCATCCGCATTCCGAGCATCCGATGCCCTAAACCGGTGAGCCAGCCTCCGATGCCGCTGGCGGGTCGGCGCACCTGGATATGGACGCTTTGTCCCAGTTCGTCGAATTCGCTTTCCATCGCACGGGCGAGTTCGTGCAGAGCGGGAGTGGGTTCGGAAACGGTCAGGGTGATGAAGGCTTCGCCGGGCAAGCCGGTGATGGCGCCGCGTAAGTCAGGCGCGTGGCCGTGGGTTTTGAAGGCGTCGAGAACGTAGTCGAGTAGATCGTGAGTCATCCGGGTAGCTCGCAAAGTGTCCGTGGGTTGAAATGGGCGCAACCTATTCTATATCTACCAAGCCGTTGCGTTCAGCACCGTTTTTGCCCAATCGCGGGATATCTGACTTGATGTTTTGGCCTGAGGTAACATCGATGTCCCTGACGACGATACCCAAATAGACCACAATGAATATCCTGCTCACCGGCGGTACCGGTTACATCGGCAGTCATACGGCGGTCGTGCTGGCCCAAGCCGGACACCGGATGGTCTTGCTGGATAATTACAGCAACAGTCAGCCCGAGGTCGGGGACCGACTGGCGCAGATTCTAGGCCAGCCGGTCACGCAAATTGAAGGCGATGTGCGCGATACCGCCCGGCTGATTGAAACCCTGCGCCAGTATGCGATCGAGGCGGTGATTCATTTTGCCGGTCTCAAGGCGGTTGGCGAGTCGGTGGCTCGACCCATCGATTATTACGCCCATAATGTGCAGGGTACGATCAGTCTGTTACAGGCCATGCAGGCGACCGGCGTTAAAATTCTGGTGTTCAGTTCCAGCGCGACCGTCTATGGCGATCCGCAGTATCTGCCGCTTGATGAACAACACCCGCTGTCGGCGACGAATCCCTATGGCCGGAGCAAGCTGCACATTGAGGCGATGTTGGCCGATGTCGCTCGTTCAGACGATCATTGGCGGATCATTTGTCTGCGCTATTTCAATCCGGTCGGAGCGCATGAGTCGGGTCTGATTGGCGAAAATCTCCGAGGCGCTCCCAATAACCTGATGCCGTTTATCGCGCAGGTGGCCAGTGGTGAACAGCCTTGGCTGAATGTCTATGGCAATGACTACCCAACGCCGGATGGCACCGGGGTGCGCGATTATATCCATGTGATGGATTTGGCCGAGGGCCATCAGGCGGCATTGGCGGTGCTCAGCGCCGGGCTTGAGGTGTGCAGTCAGCCGGCTCATCTGATCACCGTGAATCTGGGGACCGGCCAAGGCTACAGTGTGCTGGAGATCGTTAAGGCTTTTGAGGCGGTGAGCGGTCGGGCCGTGCCCTATCAGATCGCGCCGCGCCGTCCGGGGGATATTGCCGCTTGTTACGCTCAAGTGAGTAAAGCCGCCGACGTGTTGGGATGGCAAGCTCGGCGCGGGCTACAAGAAATGTGCGCTAGCGCCTGGAACTGGCAGGTGCAATCACGGCCTGGCGCAGTCGCGAAAGCCCGATGTTATCGTCTTTCAACCTGAGTAGCCGACATCTCGAACCACCCCGGCGCTTCGCGCCACCCCGCCTTATCCAAGGCGGGGAAAAATCCACCACTCATTGAGGAAACCTATAGGGTCTGGGCGTCAGAGGAAGCCGATCAGTCACGATCGATTTCGCTCCAGTTGGTCAACATCAGGGGAGCGGTGATCCGCTGAAAATGCCGGAGGTTGTTGGTGACCAGGATCGCGCCCGCCGATAGCGAGTGGGCGGCGATCATCATGTCTATTTCCCCGATCGGTTGGCCGGTACTCACCAGTTGATGACGAATATCCGCGTAGAAGTCTGCGGCGTCCTCATCCCAGGGCAAGATCCGCGCGATCTTGAGAAACTGATGCACCGCCAGGTGCAACGGGTGTTCGGGGGGCAGGCGTTTCAATCCATATAACAACTCGGCGCGGGTCATCACTGAAATACAGACCATGGCCGGCGGCAGCGCCGCCAATTTCGCTTCAATCGCCGGTGACCGCCCTTTGATCAGGTAGCTGGTGGTATCGGTATCCAGCATGTGGAGCATGGCTAATGGCCGCGGCCTGCGAACAAGTCGCGCTCGTGGGGGATGACATTCATGGGCCGTTCGGCCATGAAGTCCTCCGGGGTGTCGATGCTGTGGATCAGGGCCAGGAAGTCATCCCAGGCCTTGGCGCCGGGACGGGTGGACAGCACGATATCGCCGCTGGTCTCGTCGCGACTGATGTAGACCTCATCGCAGTCGAACCGAAATTCGCTCGGTAGGCGAACGGCCTGGCTACTGCCGGTCTTGAACAACTTGGCAGAGCGGGGAGTGGACATGGGG
>JAJHPN010000223.1 GCA_020890855.1 Candidatus Contendibacter sp.
CCGATGCCTTTGGGGCCGTAGAGTTTGTGAGCGCTCAGACTGAGCAGATCAACGGGCAGCGTTTGCAGATCGAGGGGCAGCTTACCGGCGCTCTGGGCAGCATCGACATGCAACAGAACGCCATGCTGACGGGTTATTTCGCCAAAAGCGGCGATGTCCTGGACGACGCCGGTTTCGTTGTTGACGTGCATCAGCGACACCAGCGTGGTTTCGGGTCGCAACGCCGCCGCCAGTCGCGCCGGCGGAATCAATCCGTCTGGTTCCGGATCCAGATAGCTGACCGCGCAGCCATCCCGCTCCAGCGCCCGGCAAACGTCAAGAACGGCTTTATGCTCGGTTTTAGCGGTAATCAGATGACGGCGGGGGCTGCGGGTGACCGCCATGACGCCGCGCAAGGCCAGGTTGTTGGCCTCGGTTGCGCCGGAAGTCCAGATGATTTCGCGGGGATCCGCGTGAAGAAGGGCGGCGACCTGAGCGCGAGCGATTTCTACCGCTTGCGCCGCCGTCCAGCCATAGGGATGGGTATTAGAAGCGGGATTGCCAAAATCGCCATCCAGCGTCAAATGCCGGACCAACCGGGCGGCGACTCGCGGATCAACCGGAGTCGTCGCCGCATAGTCGAGATAAATCAGCCCCGGCATGGGCGCAGGCGGTCGCGCCTACATCGGCATCGCCGCCGGGAACCGTTCAACCAGACGCTCACGCCGGCGTGAAGTGCTGTTCTGGCGGCGAACGATATCGCAAACCTCAGGGCGTTCGACGAACTGGGCCAAAGTAATCCCTTCAAGGAAGCTGAAAATCTGGCTGCTGAGATCGGTCCACAGTTCATGGGTCAGGCAGCGGCGACCTTCCTGGCAGTTTTCACGCCCAGAGCAGCGGGTGGCGTCGAGTCGCTCGTCGACGGCGCTGATAATGTCAGCGACGGTCACCATCTCCGGAGTGCGGGCCAACCGATAGCCGCCGCCTGGTCCGCGCACCCCTTCCACCAAGTCGCGCTTGCGTAATTTGGCGAACAACTGTTCCAGATAGGACAGCGAAATGCCTTGACACTGTGAAATCTCGGACAAGGTCACCGGCCCAAACCGGTCGTGAATGGCGAGATGCATCATGGCGGTCACGGCGTAACGGCCTTTGGTCGAAAGTTTCATCCGGTTTACCTCGCTGGTTGCCGGTTAAAGGGAATTCCTGACTACTGAGTAAGGAAAATATATTAACCTAGCGAGCTAGTCAACTAATCCGATAAATAACGCTTAAGGTTTGTAGAATTTTTGGAGCGTAGTCAAACAGTCAAGCAGGGCGATCGGCAGACTCGTCAAAACGGTGACCCTGACGCAGGCAATAGGTCAACCATTTGAATAAAAAACGATTAATTTGCCAGCGAGTACGAAGGCCGACGCCATTGGCGCGGGGATTCAGCAACAAATCGGCGGTAAGTGCAGCGTAATGCCGTGGCTGGGCGGCCATCACCTCCGCTAACTGGGCATCGTGGTACACCCGGATCAGCAGGTTGGGTTCGGTCGTCGTCGCGCCGTTGTCTTGGATAAACTGGTAGCTTAGGCGCAATTCGCTGGTGTAACGGTTGCGCTCGACAACCCGCAGGTGCAGATCAAGATTGCCGGATACCCGTGATATGCAAATGGCGGAGACCGGCGGCATGGCTGGGATCAGCCGGCGCATATTGATGTAGTTGCGCTCGTATAAATCCATCAGCGCGGCGAAAGTGCCGGGCGTATTGTGCGCGAGCAGCCCGGCATGGGCAGGAGCCAGCAGGATCATGGGTTCACCCGCCAGAGAGGGTGAGTGATTCCAGCCGCCAACCGAATCCGTCACAGCGCAACACGTTGCCTTGATCGTCACGCCAGTCGCCCAGCACCGCCCGCCGCGCCGGTTGCCCGTCCAAAAGCCCGTCATGAATCGCCGGTCGGTGGGTATGACCGTGAATCAGGCGCTGTACGCCGTGCAAGCGCATGATCCGCTCCACCTCGGTCTGATGGACATCCATGATCTCAGCGGCTTTCTGCCCGGTCGCCTGCCGACTGCTTTCCCGCAACTGACCGGCCAGCGCCCGCCGTTGCGTCAAAGGCAAGGCCAGCATCTGCGCTTGCCAGACGGGATTGCGAACCTGGGCGCGAAAGGCCTGATAGTCCCGATCATCGGTGCACAGCGTGTCGCCATGCAGCAGCAACACCCGCTCCCCGGCGAGGTCGATGACGCCGCTTTCCGGCAGCAGGCGAAGACCGGCGGCGGCGGCAAATCGTTCGCCGAGCAGAAAATCGCGGTTGCCGTGCAGAAAAAAGACCGGGACGCCGCCTTCAGTCAGGGTCCGCAAGGCGGCGGCGACGGTAGGTCCCGGCTCGGCGTCATCGTCATCGCCAATCCACGCCTCGAACAGGTCGCCCAGAATATAAAGCGCGTCCGCCGACCGGGCCTGTCGTTGCAAAAACGCCAATAGCAACGCCGTCCGGGCCGGGCAGGCCGGTTCAAGGTGCAGATCAGCGATGAACAACGTGGTCATGGCGCAGGCAATTCACCAACGATTTCGACCTTTTCGATCAGAATATCGTCGGTCGGGACATCCTGATGGCCGCGCCGGCTGGTGGTGGCGACGGCGGCGATGGCGTTGACCACCTCCATGCCGTCGACCACTTGCCCGAACACGCAATAGCCCCAGCCCTGGGCGCTGGCGCTGCGATAGTCGAGAAAATCATTGTCCTTGAGATTAATAAAGAACTGCGCGGTGGCGGAATGTGGTTCCGAGGTGCGGGCCATCGCCAGCGTACCGACTTTATTTTTCAGACCATTGTCGGCTTCATTCTGAATGGCTTGGCGGGTGGTTTTCTGCTTCATCCCGGCTTCCAACCCGCCACACTGGATCATGAAGTTGGGGATCACCCGGTGAAACAGGGTGCCATCATAAAAGCCGTCCTGGGCGTATTGCAGGAAGTTGGCGACGGTTGCCGGGGCGTGGGCGGCGTCCAGCTCAATACCGATGACGCCGAGGGTGGTGTGCAGTTTGATCATGAGATGGAGACTCAGGGTTTGGCGGGAACAGGGGGGGTGGACGGGGCAGTCGGATCAACCTTGCCGTCCGGTTGGGGGGTGGGCGCGACCGCAGGAGCGGGCAGCACCGTCACCGATTCGATGACCACCGGGGTTACCGGCACATCGCCGAATCGTCCGCCAGGACCGCCGGGGCCAGTGGAAACCTGACGAATCTTGTCTACGGTGTCCATACCGCTGATCACCTTCCCGAACACGGTATAACCCCAGCCTTGCGGGGTGGGCGAGCGATGATCCAGCGGCGAGTTATCCTTGACGTTGATGAAAAACTGGGCGGTGGCCGAGTTCGGATCATTGGTGCGAGCCATGGCCACCGTGCCACGCAGGTTTTTCAGGCCGTTATTGGCCTCGTTCGGCACCGGCGCGCGGGTTGGCTTTTGCTGAAAGTCAGTGGTGAAGCCGCCGCCCTGGATCATGAAACCGTCGATGACCCGGTGAAAAATCGTGCCGTTGTAGAAGCCGTCGCGGGCGTAAGTCAGGAAATTCGCCACGGATTTTGGAGCCTGATCATCGGCCAGCTCCAGGGTGATCGGACCAAGGCTGGTGTTGATCTGGACTGCCGTGCCGGCTAGCGCAGCGGAACAGGCCAGACTGAACGCGGCGGCAAACAGGGGAATTGGTTTGAGCATTGGACATATCGCCAAGTGGTGGAGAATAACGCAGCATGATAGTCGGCTAATCGGCGGGCTGCCAGAC
>JAJHPN010000241.1 GCA_020890855.1 Candidatus Contendibacter sp.
CGGATCGGCATGGATCCCGCCGCTGCGACGGCGCGAACGGAAGTGCTGGAGGGTGCTGTCGCATTTCAGGGCGGCCGGACAACCCGGATGATCCCGAAAGGCTTTGGCTCCTTGGCCGAGACCGGTAAACCGCCGCAGCCGCCTGTACCCCTGTTGCCGCCGCTCAATGTCGCCGAACTGCCGCCCGTGGTCACCCGCGTGCCGATCCAGTTCGATTTTCCCGCCTTGAAGAGCGCGGTAGCCTATCGCACGCAAATCGCGCCCAATGAGCAATTCGAGACGGTCTTGTTCGACGGCGTTTCTTCATCGCCCGCCGTGCGCGGACCGGATTTGCCGGATGGCGATTATGTGGCCCGGATTCGCGGCATCGACGCTAAGGGTCTGGAGGGGCGCGATGCGATGCATCATTTTCGCCTCTATGCCCGCCCTGAGCCGCCATTCCTGATGCGCCCCCTCCATCAAAGCGCCGTGCTCGAAAAAGGGTTGAGCTTCGAGTGGTCGGAACCGCAAAACGCGGCGGCCTATCATTTCCAACTGGCTGAGGATGAACGTTTTGCAACGCCGCTGCTGGACAAGCCCGATTACGCCTCATCGCGCCTGACTCCGGATCAACCGCTAGAGCCGCGACCGTATTACTGGCGGGTCGCCGTTCGCGACAGGACGGGACGGGAAGGTCCATTCAGCGATCCGCAATCGTTCCGGCTGCAACCGACGCCGCGACTGCAACCCCCTGAAGTCACCGCCGACACCTTGACCTTTCGCTGGAGCGCGGGGTTGCCCGGACAACACTACGAATTCCAGCTTGCCAAGGATGCTGATTTCGAGAACATCGTGATCGGGACCCGGGTCTCCGAACCACAACTGACATTGCCACTGCCCGAATCCGGTTTCCACTACCTGCGGATACGCACCATTGAAGTCGATGGTTACATCGGACCTTATGGCCCGGTACAGCGGGTCGATGTTCCACCGGCCAGCTATTGGCCGGCGGGATTGATGATCTTGCTGACGCTGATATTGGTTCTCTGATCGCTTCCGTGACATCAGCCTTCCCCGGCCTAATGATCTTCAACTAAACAATCCGGTATCAATCCTTAGGGAATCGTACCGGATTAAAAACTTAAAGATCATAAGGCCGGGGCTTTGCGCATGTGGAAAATCCTGATGATCCCACCGATCAAATTCCGCGCTGACTGGCCCGAAAAGATCGGTTTGTCGCTGTTGCTGACGGCCATCACCCTCGTTCTGGCCTACACGAATGGGTTATATCGCTGGGATTTGCTGTTCTACGACTGGAATCTGGCGGCCTGGTCGCGAGCGCCCGCCGATGACATCGTCATCATCGCGATCGACGAACAAAGCCTGAGAGAAATAGGCCGCTGGCCGTGGTCGCGCCGTATCCATGCCGATCTGATTCGCAAACTGACTGCGGCTGGCGCGAAAGCGATAGCCCTGGATATTGTGTTTGCAGAACCGGATGCGACCGATCCTGCAGCGGACGCGAAACTGGCGGCCGCCATGGCGAGCAATGGCCGCGTCGTGCTGCCGGTGCTTAACGAACAGAACCGGTTAGACGGTCAGTTGTTGGAGACCTTACCTATTCCGATGCTGGCGACAGCGGTTGCTGGCATGGGACACGTCGATGTGGAATTGGACCCGGACAACATCGCCCGTAGCGTCTACCTGAAAGCCGGCCTGGGATCGCCCTACTGGCCAACCCTGGCCTTAGCCCTGATCGAGTTAAACAATCCTACGGTTCGGCGAACGCCCCCCAGTCAACGAACCGCTGAATTCGATCCACTATCCCTTTACGCCTGGCAACGCAATGATCGAATCCTGATTCCGTTCGCCGGTCCGCCAGGACACTTTCAACAGGTTTCCTACAGCGATGTATTGCGCGGGAATTTTCCCCCGGCGGCCTTCCGTGACAAATTTGTCCTGGTCGGTTCAACGGCGAGTGGGATGGGCGACGCGCTGCCTACGCCAGTTTCCGGTTTGGCGCGACCGATGCCTGGCGTGGAATACAACGCCAACATCCTCGACGCCCTGCGGCAAGGTTTGACGATTCAGCCGTTGCCTGCTGGTTGGTCCCTGCTGCTGACCGGGTTGCTGGTTCTATTCCCGGTGATGCTGTATGCGGATTGTCCGCCCCGCTGGACGTTGCCGCTGGCCGGATTGGCGCTGTTGTTGACGCTCGCCAGCAGCTTTGTGTTGTTGCATGGCGCCCACCTCTGGTTCCCGCCAGCGACAGCGCTCCTCGTCCAGGGCTTGAGCTATCCCTTGTGGAGCTGGCAACGGTTGCGGCGCGCGATTCGTTCGCTGTTTGAAGAAGAGGAACGCGCTCAGGTCACCTTGCATTCCATCGGCGACGCCGTGATCGCCACGGACGCGAAAGGCGCCGTGCAATACCTGAATCCGGTCGCCGAAAACCTGCTCGGCAGTACGCTGGCGGCGTTGCGGGGGCGACCGCTGGGCGTGGTTTTTCAGACTGCTGACGAGAATGACCGCTACACCGGGGTCGATCTGGCGGCCTTGTGCCTGGAAAAAGGCCGGCTGGTGAGGTTGCCTGAGTCCAGCATCCTCAGTAACCACATCGGCCAGGAATACGCCATCCGCGCTTCGGCGGCCCCGATCCATGACTTGCAGAATCGGATTTCTGGAGTCGTCATCGCGTTCAGCGACATCACAGAAACGCGCCGATTGACCGAACAGATGGCTTATCAGGCGACTCACGATGCGCTGACGCATCTGCCCAACCGCAATCTCCTGCGTGACCGGCTCCAACACGCCATTATCCGCGCCCAGCGCACCGGCCAAGGCTTGGCGCTGTTGTTCGTGGATTTGGATCACTTTAAGAAAGTGAACGACAGCTTGGGTCATACCGCCGGCGATGGGTTGCTACGGGCGGTAACGGCGCGCTTGCTGACTTGTGGGCGTAAAGAGGACACCATTGCCCGCTTGGGCGGCGATGACTTCGTCTTTCTATTGGAGGATGTGCAGCAGGAAGACCGGGTAGCCGCTTTTGCGCGGAAGATCGTGAAAACCCTCGAATCTCCCTTCCAGGTGGAAAATCATGAGTGTTTTGTCACCGTCAGCATCGGTATCAGCCTGTTCCCTAAAGACGGCGAGGATGTGGAGACGCTGTTGAAAAACGCCGATACCGCCATGTATCGATCCAAGGACAGCGGCCGCGACAACATTCAGTTTTACGCCCACGACATGCATATCCGCGTCTTGAAACGGCTGACGATGGAACAGGATCTGCGCCATGCCCTGGAGCGTCAGGAGTTGGAGCTGCACTATCAGCCGCAAATGGATTTGCGCCAGAGCCGCATCATCGGCGTCGAGGCCTTGCTGCGCTGGCGCCATCCCCAGCACGGCCTGATGTCGCCGCTGGATTTCGTACCGCTGGCCGAGGAAACCGGCCTGATCGAGACAATCGGCGAATGGGTGCTCAGAACGGCTTGCCAGCAGGCGAAGGCTTGGCAACGAGAGGGGTTGCCCGCGCTGCGGATGGCGGTGAATCTGTCGCCTCGCCAGTTTCTGCGGCCCGGCATGACCGGCATGGTGGCCCGGATTCTGAGGGAAACCGATCTGGAACCTCGACATCTCGATCTGGAAATCACCGAAAGCTTACTGATGAAGGATGTAGAGGACAGCATCGCGACCATGCATGCGCTCAAGGCGATCGGCGTCAGATTGTCTATCGACGATTTCGGCACCGGTTATTCTTCGTTGAATTACCTCAAGCAATT
>JAJHPN010000382.1 GCA_020890855.1 Candidatus Contendibacter sp.
CGCCTGGCGGCCTTCGCGTGCGGGAACCACTCGACCCCTTCCCGAACTCGACCGTGAAACCGCACCGCGCCGATGATCGTGTGAGAGTACTCATGCTAAAGTAGGTCTCCGCCAGGCTTTTTATGCCCGGAAGCCCCCGTTCGCGGGGGTTTTTGTTTTCCAGATAGATTGAACGCTGTATTTGCTAAGAACCGGAAATTTTGCTACAACCCCCGCCGATTGAGTTCATTGCGGTTGGAGATAAACCCCATGTCCAGAGTTTGTCAAGTGACCGGTAAAGGTCCGATCACCGGAAACAACGTATCTCACGCCAATAACCGTACCCGTCGCCGGTTTTTGCCGAATCTGCATACCCATCGTTTCTGGATCGAAACCGAGCAGCGGTTTGTCAGCCTGCGCGTATCGGTGCATGGGATGCGTATTATCGATAAAAAAGGCATTGATGCGATTCTCGGTGAACTGCGCGCCAGAGGCGAAAAGGTTTAAGGAGCCAAATCATGCGTGACAAAATTAAGCTGGTTTCCAGCGCGGGTACTGGCCATTTTTACACCACGACCAAGAACAAGCGCACTACGCCGGAAAAACTGGAAATGAAGAAATATGATCCAGTAGTGCGCAAGCACGTCCCTTACAAGGAAGCCAAAATCAAGTAACTTCCGGCTCAAACGCTGCATGTTCGTTCAGCAAATTCAAGCCCGCCTCCAAAGCGGGTTTTTTGTTTTGTGTTCCATCATTTTTCGATTATTTCGCCGCCCTGTCCAAAAATATTGGATAATTATTGTGCAATTTATAACTTTATTATACAAATAATGCCTAAAAATTTGACTCTGCTTCTTAATGTACTGGAGGACAGGCCAATGCCCGGATTGATGGATTATTTCAAGAATATATTCAATTAGTTGAATAATAATCTGGATCTGCTGGATAAAATTTACACGCTGGACGTGACTTTTTGCGACCCGGTCCACGCTCTCGACGGGTTGCCGGCACTGCGTGATTACTACGCCAGACTTTACAACGGTGTAGTCTGCTGCCGGTTTGAGTTCGAAGCAGAAGTATTGGAGGGTCAGCAGGGTATGTTGGTCTAGCGCATGCAATTCCAGCACGCCCGATTCGGTGTCAGCGAGACGCTGGAATTGCGCGGAGTCAGTCAGTTACGGTTTCTGAAAGATAGTCGGGTCAACTACCACTGTGACTATTTCGACATGGGCGAGTTTATCTACGAGCGGGTCCCGGTGCTGGGCAGCGCGATCCGCGCCATCAAGCACCGGCTGTGAACCGGGAGCGCCGGCTATGAAAATCGTTATTATCGGCGCTGGAATCAGCGGCCTGACTGCCGCTCGGCAACTTGATCAGGAACGCGGACTGACGATCTTTGAAGCTAACGACTATCTTGGCGGACATACTCGATCTGGATCTGGCCGAACTGGATACGGTGTTCCGGGATTGCTGGCTATGGCCCAGCGAGCCGAGTTTCCAAAAGCCATGCACGTTTCGCCGTTCATGCCGATGGATTTGCGTTACGGCTGGCACTCCACCCCGCCTGGCCTGCATCTGGCGGTGCATCTGGATGTATTCAAGGGGCCATCTCGGTTGCTGGATACTACCTTGAGTCTGCGTCGGCAACCACTCGACGCTCGTAGCATGTCCAGCGTGTTGCTCCGCTTTCCGTTGATGACCCTTAAAGTCATCGCGGCGATTCACTGGGAAGCGCTGCGCTTGCTGCTAAAACGGATTCCTCTTTCTCCGCATCCCCCGAACTCGGGCAAACCTACGGAGAATTAAGACTATGCATTCAGAATTGGCGATGTCGTCTCCCTTGGAACCCGTGGTATTGGCTCGGGCACCTTGGCGCGACCGCTGGCTGCGTCAGGCAGTCTTTGCGCGGCTGAGCAAGCTGGAACACGGTTGCGTGACGGTAACTGATGCCGAGGGCGCTCGCGATTTCGGCCAGGTTAGCCCGAAATGCCCGCTTCGCGCCACTGTCGTCATTCTCATGATCCCCACGCTTACCGGCGGCTGGCCTTGCGCGGCAGCATCGGGGTCAGCAAAGGCTATATGGCGGGTGAATGGTCTTGCGCCGATCTACCAGTCTTGTGCGGATTTTCGTGCTGAATCAGGATGCGCTACAGGGGTTTGAGCACGGCCTGACCCGGCTGATGATGCCGCTGTTCCGGGTGTTGCACGCCCGCCGCGATAGCACGGAACGTGGCAGCCGGGCCAACATCGCTGCTCATTACGATCTGGGCAACGAGTTCTACCGGCTGTTTCTGGACGAAACGCTGATGTACTCCTCGGCGATTTTTCCTACCCCCGACGCCGGGTTGCGGGAAGTCTCCATCGCCAAACTGGAGCGGATTTGCCGCAAACCGGAACTGCAATCTGATGATCATCTGCTGGAAATCGGTTCGGGCTGGGGCGGGTTTGCCCTGTACGCCGCCCAATAGTACGGTTGCCGGGTCACGACGACCACCATTTCCCGCGAGCAGTATCAACTGACCCGCGAGCGGACGGCAGGATTGGCGGAACGGGTGACGGTGCTGTGTCAGGATTATCGCGATCTACGCGGCAGTTTCGACAAGCTGGCGTCTATCGAAATGATCGAGGCAGTTCGCGCCAGCGCCGATCTGCTCAAACCGCACGGGATGATGCTGTTGCAGGCGATCACCATCGCTGATCAGAAATATGACCAGTACCGCAATGAGGTGGATTTCATCCGCCATTACATCTTTCCTGGCGGGTTTCTGCCGTCGTTGACCGCGATTGCCGACACTCTGGGCAGGACCACCGATCTGCGGATTTTTCACCTGGAAAACATCGGCCTGCATTACGCCACAACCTTGCGGCACTGGCGGGAGCGGTTCCTGGGTAATCGCTGTTGCTGATTATCGCTGCTCGCTAGAATAGCATGGCGGCGCCCGAGATCGCCGTCAATCCGGATTGTTGATTCCATTGGAGTAAACCCCCGGCTCTGCCGGGGCGACAGTAGCCGTTGGACAGTTCTGGGAGTCCACTAGGAGATACCCCACGCCCAGGCGGCGACCGCTTACTCACCCTTAAACTGCGGGGGGCGTTTTTCCAGGAAAGATTGAATACCTTCCTGATAATCATGGCTGTCATAAACCTTGCGGCGCAGACCCTGAATCCGTTCAAACACCGAGGGCGAGAGCGGATGCGCCCCAGCCAGAATCCGGAATTGTTCCTTGATCACTTGCACCGACAGTGCTGATCGTGATTCGACCTGCTTGGCCAGCTTGAAGGTAAAGTCAAATAACTCCGCCGCTGGAACCCGATGATTGAGAATGCCGACCTGCTCGGCTCGTTCTGCGGGAATCAGGTCAGCGGTAAAAAACATCTCCTTGGCGATATTGAGCGGCATGCGATTGATGAAATGCAGCACGCCGGTGATGTTGTAGGGGATGCCAAGTTTCGAGGGAGTAATGGCGAACGCTGAGCTGTCATCGCCGATAATCAAATCGCAGGTCATCACCAGATCGCAGGCCCCACCCCAGACACTACCTTGCACCATTGCAATCACCGGGCCGGGATATTCCTGAACGGCCCGTAACAATTTCTCTAGTGGATCTTCATAACCGAGCGGATCACGCTGGGTATGCGGCAACTCCTGGATGTTGTGCCCGGCAGACCAGACCTTGCAGCTGTCCGGCGAACGCAGGATAACCACCGGGATTTTTTGCGCCTTCAACTGCTCTAGGCCCTCCAGCAGCGCATCAACCAG
>JAJHPN010000046.1 GCA_020890855.1 Candidatus Contendibacter sp.
CGCCGCCGCATCCCGCAGCGCCATCGCCACTAGCAGAATACCGGCCAGTAGCCACCAGACAGTCAGTTCGGGCCAGATTGTTGGGACCAAGCCGAGCAGGGTCCAGCCGGCCAGGTCGCGCAACAGGCGGGATGTGGGACTAAGTGGGAAGCGAATCATGCGTCGAAGTTGGTTGAAGACGGCGTCCCCGTTAAAACTAAGGGGGTTGAGGGGGATTTTTCGGCCAGTGTAACCTGACGCCATTTCCCCGATAGGGTTGATCCTTATTTCAGGTCAAAAACCGCTCAATTCGTGATCCCCGCACCAGCAGGTCAGTGGGTATTCCATTTTTCAGCGGCTGCTGGATTCTCGCCGGCCCGGAAATGACGAAAAGTCAAAGGATCGATCAAGTTACTTTTCAGTGAAGGTGAAAACGCCATCCCATGCGGCAGTCGGCGGATCCGTGCGCAGCGCGGCGATCCGTTGCAAATACAGCGTATACAAGGGTTGTTCGGGATGGTGGGTCTGAAGCTGCTGGAACCGGGTCTCAGCCTGGGCCCAGTCGCGGGCGCGGTAGGCGATCAGCGCCTGCTCATGTTCCGCCAGTTCCTGCCGCAGTGACGTGGACAGCGCGGCGGCGGGTCCCAGTGGCTCAAACAGCGTCACCGGCTGGGTGCGGCCCTTGACCCGCGCCCGATCCAGTTCCCGACCGGCCAGATCGGGAACCGCAGCGCGGGTGAATTCGCTGATGACAATAGTCGAGCCGTACTGTTTGGCCGCGCCTTCCAATCGCGCCGCCAGATTGACCGCATCACCCAGCACCGTGTAGGCCATGCGGAATTGCGACCCCATGTTGCCGACGTTCATCAGCCCACTGTTGATCCCGATGCGGATGCGGAGCGCCGGCCAGCCGTGGGCGAGCAGTTCCGGTTGCAGCTCAGCCAGCCGGGCTTTCATCGCCAATGCCGCCTGCACTGCATGGCGGGCATGATCGGGATCGGGCAACGGCGCGCCCCAGAATGCCATGATCGCGTCGCCGATGTATTTATCCACCGTGCCGCGCTGCTCATGGATGATCCGGGTCAGCGGAGTCAGGATAAATTGCATCATCCGGGTCAACTGGTGCGGCTCCAGGGTTTCCGACAGGGTTGTAAAGTCCTGAAGATCGCTGAATAGCACGGTCATTTGCCGGCTTTCCCCGCCCAAGGCGTAACTGCCGGGCCGCCGACTCATTTCCGTCACCAGTTCCTGCGGCACATACTGGCCGAACAACCGGGCCAGGCGCTGTTCGCGGCGGGTCTGGACGAAATAGCCATAGCTGCTGTGCAGCACATACAGCAACAGCAACAAGGTCAGTGACGGGGCCAGCGGCATCGCCAGATTCAGGGTTTGCCAGGCGTACAGATTCAGGATGAGCACGGCGGCGGTCAGCGCCAGCATTCCCAGCAAGGCCCGCAGCGGCGGCAATAACCCCAGCCCGCTGCCCAATATCCCCAGCAACGCCAGTAACGCGACCTCCAGCCCGGTGGTGAAGGCGGGCCGGGACTTGATCCGCTGATCGAGGATCCCGGCGATCAACGTGGCGTTGACCTCGACGCCCGGATAGATGTTTTGCACCGGAGTGGCCCGCAAATCCATCAGGCCGGCGGCGGTCGCGCCCACCAGCACAATCGTCCCGGCCAGCGCTTGTGGATCAGCCTGTCGGTCCAGCACCGCATGGGCCGGAATATAGGGAAAACTGCCTTGCGGCCCCCGGTACGGGGCCAGCGCTGCGCCCTGGGCGTCAATGGGAATGTCGAAAACGCCGATCCGCACCGCTTCGACACGCTGACCGCCATCCTGATAGCCGGGAGCGGTGACGAATTCCAGCGGCGGATGACCTAACAGGGTCCGCACTACCGCCAGGCTGAAGTGTTCGTAAAACTGGCCGTCATAACCGACCAGCAGCGGCAAGCGGCGGAACAGGCCATCCGGGTCCACCAGCGTGCTGTTGAAGAATCCGCCGCTGGCGGCGCTGGCCTGCAACAGGGGCAGGTTGGCGCTGTAGCCGGCGGCAGTGGCAAAGGGATTGGGAATGCCGCCCAGAACAGTCAGTGGCGCGGCGGCGGGCGGCAGTTGCCCAACGCGCAGATCGCCGCCCTGTTGATCGAGCATGGCGAAGTAGTAACCCATCACCACCGCTCGGTCGCGAAAACTGGCCGCCAGCCGGTCATCGCCGGCCAGTTGGGAACGTAATTGGGTCCAGTGCTGTTGAAAGGGAGCGTCCTCGCGCAAAGCGCCTTGCGCCAGATGGTCCAGCGCAGTCAACATTGGGTTGCGTTCGGCCTCGGCGAACACGATGTCGAAGGCCAGCAACCGGATTTGATAGTAGGAAAACAGGGTATCCACCAGTTGCGTCAGGCGTTGCCGGGGCCAAGGCCACTGGCCTTCCCGTAACAAGCTGGTCTCGTCAATGTCTACGATGACGATGCGCGGGTCCACCCCGCCCGGCAGCGTCAGCCGCAATCGGGCGTCGTAGGCGAACAGTTCCAATTGGCTGAGCAACGGCAGCGGAAAGTAGCCGCTGACGTGCAGGATCAGCGCCAGCGTGATGCCCAGGCTCAGTCCGGTTCGAAGCAGGATATGAATTCCGCGTGGCATGACGCCCCCTGACGCGAGGATGGATTGCGCACCAAAGCTATATCAGGACTTTCGCTGACCTGCCTTGTTTCCGTCATACCGGCGAAGGCAATTATCCATGTCTTTTCAACGAGTGACTGGATTCCCGCTGGTGCGGGAATGACGACAAGCGAAAATCCTGTAGATGTAGTATGAGTGGTTTTGCCGGGTTCGGCTTTTGCCAGGTAAGCTAAAATCACCAGGTAATCGATGGGCTTCGGTTAAGGTCAGGTCGGGATACCAATCAGGGCCAACCCACTCGTGCTGCGTTCCGGCAACGTGGATCGCATAGAATCCAACAAGCTGTGTTGCTGCTGGAGCAGTTGAAGATGCAGTGCGTCGCTATCGATGATGGATGGACAGTAATGAAATGAACTTTCAAATCGCCACCTGGAACGTCAATTCCCTGAACGTGCGTCTGCCGCAGGTGCTCGATTGGCTGCGTGAACAGCAACCGGACATTCTGGCCCTCCAGGAAACCAAGCTCACCGATGCCGATTTTCCGTTGCTGGATATTGCAAACAGCGGCTATCAGGCGGTGTTCTCCGGACAGAAAACCTACAACGGCGTGGCGATTCTCAGCCGTCGGCCGGCCAGCGATCCGGCGACCGAGATCCCCGGTCTGAATGATCCGCAACGGCGAGTGCTGGGAGTGACCATCGGCGATGTGCGGGTGCTGAATCTTTACGTTCCCAATGGCCAATCGGTGGGTTCCGACAAATACGCCTATAAACTGGCTTGGCTGGATCAGCTCGCAGTGTGGCTGGAAACCGAACAGGCCCGCTATCCCCGCCTGATTGTGCTGGGCGATTTCAACATCGCTCCCGAAGATCGCGATGTTCACGATCCCGCCGCCTGGACCGGGCAAGTGTTGTGCAGCGCAGCCGAGCGGGCAGCATTCCGACGGTTGCTGGATTTGGGTTTGCAAGACGCTTTCCGGCTGTTCCCGCAAGAAAACCAGGCGTTTAGCTGGTGGGATTACCGCGCTGCCGCATTCCGGCGCAATCTTGGCCTGCGCATTGACCACATTTTGATCAGCCCGGCGCTGGCGGCGGTCTGTAAAAGCTGTCAGGTGGACAAGGCTC
>JAJHPN010000132.1 GCA_020890855.1 Candidatus Contendibacter sp.
CGGCGCTGGCCGAAGCGGTCGGGCAATTCCGCGCACTGCTGATGACGCCGAAATGGCTGGAAGCCTTCGGCATTGTCGGCATTGAGGCGCTGGCCTGCGGGACGCCGGTCATTGCTTACCGGCGGGGCGGGATCAGCGACTATGTGCTGGACGGAATCACCGGTTGGCTGGCGGAGCCGGACGATCTGGAGGGACTCTGCGCGGCGGCGGAGCGAATGGGGCGGATTAACCGGGGCGCCTGCCGGGCGCAGGTGGAGCAGAGTTATACCTTGGCGCAGTATGGGGCGGCGCTGGCGGACTGGTTGCGGGCGCTGGCGGCGGGAGCAGAACACTCAACGGGAGATGCAGGATGACAGGGCAGAATGGTCAGCAGCAATGGCTGATTCACATCCGCAAGGACCATCTCAAATTTGCGGCGGCGCACATGACGGTATTCCCCGATGGCGGCAAGGAAAGCCTGCACGGACATAACTATCAGGTCGAGCTGACGGTGGAGCTGACCGAGCCCGGGCTGGCGCGGATGCTCAGTTATGAGGTCTTTAAACAGGCGTTAAAGACCGTTTGTAATGCTTGGGATGAGAAAGTGCTGATCGCCGCGGGCAATCCGTGGCTGGAGCTGCTGCCCGCCGAGGCTGGGGAGTGCGCTTTCCGGCTATGTGGCAAGCGCTATGTGTTGCCGGAAGATGAAGTGACGATGCTGGAGGTGGACAACATCACCGCCGAAAATCTGGCCCGGCTGCTGTTTGAGCGGTTTTGGGCGGTGCTGACCGCTGACCGCGCCGTGCCATGGCGGGATCGGTTGATCGCCATCAGTGTGCGGATTGATGAATCACGCGGCCAGGGGGCGACCTACGCGATCCGGTTCAAGAAGTGAAGGCGGCGAATAAATCCCAATGGCCGACCGCCAGCCGGGCACGGCCCTGATCGATGAGACGCTGCCGCTGCTCAGCCCAGGCGGCTAATTCATCCGCCGGCTCCGGCGCGATTTCCCGCACTGCCGCCACCCACCCCGTCAGTAGCGCATGTTGCAACGGGGCGTGTTCCGACCCCAGCAACCACGGGCTGGGCCGCAACGCCACGGAATAACCCCGCTCTTCCAGCCGCGCCGCCAGCGCCGGCGCGGCGTCAGGACCCAGCGCCGGGCCAAACCCCTTATCCGTGCGTTGATGACGATTGATCCAGTCGCGCACCTGGTCATCGCCGGCCAGCGCTGGTTCCCAGCAGATCGTCCCGTCGTAGCTCAACGCAATGAAGACCGCCGCCCGCCAACTCTGACATCGCCGGGCCAGCCGCGCCAGCCAGTCGGTCGAAACCAGATCCAGCAGCGCCGAGGCCGTGACCAAGTTCGCCGGCGGCATCTCCAGCCTTTCCCACGATCCGGCTAAATCAAGGGTCGTCGTTTCCCGACGGAGCAGGCCGGAGCGATCCTGAATCGGGTCTATTACCGCCAGTAGCGCCGGATCCTGATCGACCAGTCGCCAGTACTGGTCGCCGCCGAGCAACGGCGCCAGAAAACGGCAATTGGCTCCCGTGCCGCTGCCCAAATCCAGCACCGACAACGCGCCTTGCTTCCGCCGCCAGTCGCACAACCGGGTGGTGAGTTCCCGGTTACGGGCCGCCGCATCGACCGGTTCGCGCAGCGCCAGCCAGTCCGCCGAAAAGCCGCACATTGAAATTTACCCCCGCACGGTTGCCAGCGCCGCCGCAAACTGGGCGCAGGCCTGCGCCCAGTCGGGCAAGGCGCGTCGGGCGGCGCGCGCGCCGGCGGCGAGGATCTGCCGCAGTTCCGGTTCATCCAGCACCCGCGCCAGCGCCCCAGCCAGCGCTGCGACATCCCCCGGCGGCGTCAGCAACCCGGCGCCCGCCGGTACGGTGTCGGGAATCGCCCCAGCGGTGGTGCTGATGATCGGCAACCCGCAAGCCAGCGCTTCAGCCAGCACCATGCCATAGCCTTCATAAAAGGAAGGCAGCACAAAAAGATCGGCCTGCTGGTAACAGGCGGCCAGCGCTTCGTTATCCAGTTCACCCAGCAACTCAACGCGCCCGGTCAATCCCAATTCATGGATCAGCGTCTGCAAATGGGCGGCGGTGGCTGGAGCAAACGCCGGACTGCCCGCGCACCGCAACCGCCATCGATGCTGTTTCAGCTGGGCCAGCGCCTGAAACAGCACAGCGTGGCCCTTGCGCGGGGTCAGGCTGGCGGCGCACAGCAACGCCAGTTCTCCGTTGCCCGAACCGGTGGCCAATGGCGCCGGATCGGCGCCGGGCGAAACCACGGTGCAGCGTTCCGGCGTCACGTCGTAATCAAGCAGCGCCCGCGCCGTACTGGGACTGGTGACAATGACCTGCTGGACATGGCGCAACGCCTCGCGTTCGCTGGCGTAAAGCTGTTGCCGCTGCGGCTCGCCCAGTCCGGTTTCCAGCGCCAGCGGGTGATGCACCAGCCCGACCAGCCGCAGCCGTTCCCGATGCGCCGCCACAACATCGGGCATCGCGCCGAGCGCCAGCCCATCGATGATGACCAGCGCCTGATCCGGCAATCCGGCCAGCGCCGCATCCGCTGCTTGCAAGGCGGCGGCGTCCGGCTGGGGAAAGGTCGCGCTCAACCGGCGCAATGCGACCCGCCAGCCCAAGTCGCCCAAGCCATCCATGATCCGGCGGTCATAACGATAGCCGCCGGTGCGGGCGTCCGGATCACCGGGAATCAGGAAGTGCGCCGTTTTCACGGCAACGATCCCTCATAGGAGGCCCAGGCAATGTGCGATTCATGCAAGGTAACCCGCATGGAACTGAGACCGGCGGCGCCGGTTCCCAACTGGCCGTCCTCAATCCACATGGCGATGCGATCAAAAATCGCCCGCGCCAGCGCCTCGGTGGTGGTGTTGTGGCCGGCAAATTGCGGCAGATCGTCCAGGTTCCGGTAGTTCAGTTCGTCCAGCGCCGTCCGCAAGGCGATGCTGAGCTTGCCAATGTCGACCACTACGCCGTCCGGGTCCAGTTCGGGCCGGCGCAGCTCCACGTCAACGACATAGGTTGCGCCGTGCAGGCGCTGGGCGGGACCGAAGGTTTCACCCCGAAAACTGTGGGCGATCATGAAGTGATCGCGGACGCAAACGGCGTACATGGCTGATTCCTTAATGGATCCAAGAAGTTTGTTTTTCGTCATACCCGCGAAGGCGGGTATGACGAAAAAAGGTAGATCAGCGAACGTCCTGGGATCGCTATTGATGGATGTTGAGCGGTTGAGTCAGTATGCAAGATCAGCGCATCAAGAATAAATAATCCGCTGGCAGAGAACGCCGGTGACATCTTGACTCAGTTCAGCCATAACCTGCGGTAGATCGGCAAACCGGCGATCGCCGCTGATCAGCGCATCCAGCGCCGGATCATCCAGCAAGTTCATCACCATCGCCATCCGCCGTTGATGGGTCCAGCGACTGCGTTGCGCCGTCGCGACCTGGCCAACCTGGGAACTGCGGAGGCACAGCCGTTTGGCGTGAAAGTTCTCGCCCAGCGCCAGACTGACCGGCTGTGTTCCAAACCAGCTCGCTTCCACCACCGTCGCCTCAAACCCGGCCAGTCCCAGCGCCGTCGCCAGTCCGGCGGGCGAACCGCTGACATGGATCAGTAGATCCTGCTCGTCTGCCGCCTGCTCCGGCACGGCGAAAGCGACGCCCATCAACGCCGCAATGGTGGCTTTTCCCGGATCGCTGTCGATCAATTGCACCCGGCAGCCTGGCAGCTTTCCAGCCAGCCGGGCGATCAGACAGCCGACCACCCCGGCTCCGATCACGCTGATCTGGTCGCCTAAATGCGGCGCGGCGTCCCACAGCACATTCAGCGCCGTTTCCAGATTGGCGGCCAGCACTGCCCGACCGGGAGGAATCGATGTGGGTATTGGCGTGAGGGCCGCTGTCGGAACCACATAGCGATCCTGATGGGGATAGAGGCAAAACATGATTTTGCCCTGTAAAGTCGCCGGGCCGGCTTCGACGATGCCGACATTGCAGTAGCCGTACTTCACTGGCGCGGGAAACTCGCCCTGCTGGAACGGCGCTCGCATCGCCTGATACTGGCTGGGCGGGACTTCGCCGCGAAACACCCGGCTTTCGGTGCCGCGACTGACAGCGGTGTACAGCGTCCGCATCCGCGCTTCATCCGGGCCGGGCAGCGGCAGCGGTTCGGAACGAAGCTCGCCATGACTGGCGGCGGTCAACCAGAAGGCCCATGCCGTCATAGCGGCAGGATCGGCAGGACGGCGCATCAGGATCGTTGCAACGCCGCTTCTACGGTGTCACGCTGGGTCCGCCCGCACAGGATTTCGATGAGAGCCAACGCGAAATCCAGCGCGGTGCCGGGGCCACGCGAGGTAATGAAATTCCCGTCACGCACCACGGCGGCGCTGCTCAACCGGATCTCGGCGCGTCCATCGAGAATACCCGGATAGGCGGTGGCTTCCCGATCATTTAACAACCCGGCCTTGGCCAGCACTCGGGGTGCGGCGCAAATGGCGGCGACATAGCGGCCCTGTTCGGTCATCCGCCGCAACAGCGCCGCAATTCGCCGATCCGCTTCCAGCCGTTCTGCGCCGCCCAGTCCGCCGGGCAGCACCACCAGATCAAAATCCCGATCCAGCACGGCGTCGAGGGTGGTTTCCGGCAGCAGCACCACGCCCCGCGAGGCGGTGACCGGCCCGGCCTCCAGCCCGGCGACAACCACCGTTACTCCGGCGCGGCGCAGCAGATCGATGATGGTGACAGCTTCCAGTTCTTCACAACCTTGGGCCAGCGGGACCAATACGGTAGCCATGATCGGATTCTCTTTTAAGGTTATTTCTGGAGGGTTGCGGTGGATGAGGCCGATTCAGCAGTCTTGAGCGGATGCAATAGCGTCATGCCCTTGAGCAGGTTCAGCGCTTCGTAAAGCTGATAATCGCTGCGGGCCAGATCGCCATCGGGGGCTTTGGAATCCACAGCGCCTTCCGCGCCTTCGGCAGGTTTGCCGTTGGTTTTGTCATTGCGCAGATGACCGGTCAGATCCGCTTCCTTGATCGCATCGCTATCCGCGCCGTTATCTGCAGCCACCTTGAGCGGCTTGAGCTGGATGTCAGGGACGATGCCCTCCGCCTGAATCGAGCGGCCATTAGGTGTGTAGTAACGGGCGGTGGTCAGCTTGACCGCCGCGCCGTTGCCCAGCGGCAGGATGCTCTGCACTGAACCTTTACCAAACGTGCGCTCGCCGACGATCAGCGCTCGGCGGTGATCCTGCAACGCCCCGGCGACGATCTCCGAAGCGGAAGCGGAGCCGCCATTCACCAGCGTCACGATGGGCGCAGCTTTGATCCGGTCGCCCGGCGTGGCTTTATAACTCTGATCGGAGCCATTGCCGCGCCCTTTGGTCTGGACGATCACGCCGTCGTCGATAAACGTATCAGCGACTTCGACCGCCCCATTCAGCACTCCGCCCGGATTGTTGCGCAAATCCAGCACCAGCCCGCGCAGGGGGGCTTTGTTTTGCTGTTCCAGTTCCTGGACCGCCTGCTCCAGATTCTGGGCGGTCTTGGCCTGAAACTGGGTGATCCGCAGATAGCCAAAGCCCGGCTCCAACAGTCGGCTCTTGACGCTCCTGACCTGGATCACTTCACGGATTAGCTTGATTTTGAGCGGCTTTCTGGCGCCTTCCCGGATGATGGTCAGGGTGATCGCGGTATTGGGCTTGCCGCGCATTTTCTGGATCGCGTCGGCCAGCGCCATCCCTTTCACCGACACATCATCCAGCCGGATGATCAAGTCGCCGGCGCGAATTCCGGCCCGTTGTGCGGGGGTGTCGTCAATCGGGGCAATGACCTTGAGAAAGCCGTCTTCCTGCCCGACTTCGATACCCAGCCCGCCAAATTCCCCGGTGGTGCCGATTTGCAAATCCTGGAACGCTTCGGCGTCCAGATAGGCGGAATGCGGATCAAGATTGCTTAACAGGCCGCGAATGGCGTTTTCCAGCAGGTCCTTGTCCTTGACCGGTTCGACGTAATCCTGCTTGACGGCGTCGAGTACGCCGGTAAAGGTGCGCAACTCATCCAGCGGCAGCTGATCGGGCGGGGGTTCCTTCTCGGCGGCGGCCTGCGCCGGGCTTAGCGCCATGCCCGCCAGCAAGCTCAACGCCAGCGCCAGACTGTGGCGGGTGGCAATACGGATATTCAATTGGAGTCCCTCAAAAGTAATGATGGCGGATAAAACCGGGCAGGCCGGCGCCGATGGAATAAGACCACCGGTAGAACCCGGAAATTGCGGGGCCGGGATTTAATTTTAGGCGGGGATTTACTGGGGAGAACGCCCCCGGCGTTCAATCCAGAAGATTAAACCCGGGGGCGAAGGACAGCGAAACGGCGGTTACTTGGCCTTGCCCTGGTTGGCGACGGCTTCCATCAGCTTCTTCAGTTCTTCCGGGTCGGCGATGTAGTTGCCGCCTTTCTTGATCGGACGCAGGTTGGCGTCGAGTTCATAGACCAGCGGCACTGCGGTCGGGATGTTCAGGGCGATGATCTCTTCGTCGGACAGATCATCGAGATACTTGACCAGCGCCCGCAGACTGTTGCCGTGCGCAGCGATCAACACCCGCTTGCCGGAGCGAATGGTCGGGACGATGGTGTCATGCCAGAACGGCAACACCCGGTCAATGGTGGTCTTGAGGCTTTCAGTCGCCGGCAGCACCCGGGCGTCAAGGCCAGCGTAGCGCGGATCAAAGGCCGGATGACGCGGATCGTTCAGTTCGAGCGGCGGCGGCGGAATGTCAAAGCTGCGCCGCCAGATCTTGACTTGATCTTCACCGTGCTTGGCGGCGGTTTCGGACTTGTTCAGCCCGGCCAGCGCCCCGTAATGCCGCTCGTTCAGCCGCCAGCTCCGTTGCACCGGAATCCAGGCCAGATCCATTTCATCCAACACCGTCCACAGGGTATGAATGGCGCGCTTCAGCACGGAGGTAAAGGCGACATCGAAACCATAGCCTTCCTTTTTCAACGCCTGTCCACCCTTGCGGGCTTCTTCACGGCCTTTGTCGGACAGGTCTACGTCGACCCAGCCGGTGAAACGGTTTTCCATGTTCCATTGGCTTTCGCCGTGACGGATCAGCACGATCTTGTACATTATCGATGGCTCCTTGGTTCAGGGGTTCGGGGATTGCTAAAATGGCGGCAACATCCGGAGATTGGCAAAAATTAAACTGCTTGATCATACCCCTGGCCTGCTGGTTTCGCCAGTTGCGCCCTGTTGCGCACGATCCGCGCAACTTCTCAATGACACACCATTCCGCTATGCTGATTCACGCTAATTCCCGGAGACCGGGTTTATTCAAGGCAGGGTGCGTAATGAGAGTGCGAGCATGATGCTGATGAGCGCCAGCCATCCCCCAATGGATGCGCTGATGCATCACGATGAGGAAATCGAACGGGCTTCCCGGGCGCTCAAAGCGATGTCGCATCCGTTGCGGCTCAAAATCCTCTGTACGCTGGGGGATCAGGAAAGCAGCGTTCAGGATATTGTTGATCAGGTGGGCACCTCACAGAGCAATATCTCCCAGCACCTGGCTATTTTGCGCGACAAGGGGATTTTGACCTGTCGCAAGGACGCCAACCGGGTCTATTACCGGGTAGGCGACGCAGGCACACTGTGTCTGATTGGCATGATGCGGGATGTGTTTTGCAAACAGACCTGACTGACCACGGCCTGGCGATCAGCCCACTCCAACCTTAAATATCGAGATTAATCTAATGAACAGCGAACGGATTATCCGGATCATGGCGGGCTCCTTTATCCTCATTTCCCTGCTGCTTGGGGCGCCAGCCAGCCCGCTTTACCACAGCAGCTACTGGCTGTGGTTCACGGTCTTTGTCGGTTTCAACCTGTTCCAGAGCGGCTTGACCCGATTCTGCCCGGCCGAGCTGATCCTGTGGAAGCTGGGTGTTCCGAAAGCCGGCGAGCAAGCTGCCGGCTGTTCTCTGAAGTAACCTTCGCCAAGGACCATCATGAGCGATTTTGCCGAGTTTGCCGTCCATAACTGGCTGTTGTTTGCGGCGTTGTTCGCCATTCTGGGGATGTTGGCCGGTGGCGAGATTCTGCGCAAAATGCGCGGAGTTCACACCCTCAACGCGGTCGAGGCGTTGCGGCTGATTAACGATCAGGATGCCTGGATCATTGATATCCGCGACGGCGGCGACTACAAGGACGGTCATATCCCACAGGCCCGGCACATCCCATTCGCCGCGCTCAAGGATCGGCTGGACGAGCTGGGCAAGGCCGCCGGCAAACCGATCATCGTCTATTGCCGCACTGGCTCAACTTCGCAATCGGCCTGCGCCCTGCTCCAGAAAGGCGGCATCGCCAATGTCTACAGTCTCAGCGGCGGCTTGCCCGCCTGGCAGGACGCCCATCTGCCGATCAGTCGCAAGAAAGCCTGAACCGTCCACCAGATTGGCCCCAGCCATGCCTCCTATCACCATCTATTCCGCCGATTCTTGTCCCTACTGCCGGCGGGCCCAGACCTTGCTGGATCGCAAGGGCGCAAACTACACGGTGCTGGATGTCAATCGCGATCCGCAGTTGTGGGGTGAAATGACCGCACGCACCCGGCGCGACACCGTGCCGCAGATTTTCATTGGCGATCAGCATATCGGCGGTTGCGACGACCTGTTCGCGCTGGATCGGCGTGGCGGGCTGGACCCGCTGCTGAGCGCTTGAACCGGCTGGCGACTGGTGTTTTTCCTGACTCTCCTTCCTCAACCTTAACCAAGGCATTCCGCATGAGCGAACAACCGCAGGCTCCCCAGCAGCAATTCGATATCCAGAAGGTGTATCTCAAGGATGTATCACTGGAGACTCCTAATTCTCCGGCGATTTTCACCGAGCAATGGCAGCCGGAAACCGAAGTGCGGTTGGAAACCAACGCCACGCCGGTGGCCGAAAATCTGTTTGAAGTGGTATTGACCGTGACGGTCACCGCCAAACTTGGCGAGCGCACCGCCTATCTGGCCGAGGTGCAGCAGGGTGGTCTGTTCACCCTGCGCGGGTTTGACGATGCGCAAATGGGCCACATGCTGCACGCCTTCTGCCCAAATATTTTGTTCCCTTTCATCCGCGAAGAACTTGGTTCGCTGATCGGCAAGGGCGGTTTTCCGGCCTTACTGCTCAATCCGATCAATTTCGACGGCCTGTATATGCAACGCTTGCAACAGCAACAAGCGCCCATGGCTCCAACCGCGCCTCACTAGCACAGGACTTGGCATGAATGCGACGGTCGCGGTATTTGGCGTCGGTTCCTGGGGAACGGCGCTGGCTCTGCTGCTGGCCCGCAATGGCCACACGGTGCGGCTTTGGGGTCATGATCCTGAGGAGGTCGCGCCGCTAGGCCAGGATCGGGAAAATCGCCGCTATCTGCCGGGCATTCACTTTCCAGACTCGTTGACGGTGGGCGTCGATCTGGCCGTAGCGCTGGCTGGCGTCGATCTCGCGTTGATCGTCGTGCCCAGCCATGTTTATCGGGCGACACTGGAGCGATTGCGCCCGCACCTGGCGCCTACAATCGGGCTGGCTTGGGCGACCAAGGGCCTGGAACCTGGCACTGGCCTGTTTTTGCACGAAGTCACGGCGGAGGTGTTGGGTGCGGCGTGGCCGGCGGCGGTCATCTCCGGCCCCAGCTTCGCCAGCGAGGTGGCGCAGTGTTTGCCGACCGCCGTTACCGTTGCTGCCCGCGAGGCCGATTACGCCCATCAGGTGGCGATGGTGTTGCACGGCTCCAATCTGCGGGCCTATACCAGCAACGATGTGATTGGCGTCGAACTGGGTGGCGCGATCAAGAACGTGCTGGCGATCGCCACCGGAATTGCCGACGGATTGGGGTTCGGGGCCAACGCCCGGGCGGCGCTCATTACCCGCGGCTTGGCCGAGATGGTGCGGTTGGGGCTGGCGGTGGGCGGCCAGCGTGAGACATTCATGGGTTTGGCTGGGGTGGGCGATCTAGTGCTAACCTGCACCGATGATCAATCCCGCAACCGGCGCTTTGGACTGGATATCGGCCGAGGTGGAACGGTTGATGCGGCGCTGGCGACGATTGGCCAAGTGGTCGAAGGCGCGGCTACGGCGCGGGAAGCTTTACGCTTGGCCCGTCAGCGCCGGGTGGAGATGCCGATTACTGAGCAGGTGGATCGGGTGCTGCATCATGGCCAGAATCCGCGCCGGGCAGTAGAAATCCTGCTGGCGCGGGATTTGAAATCGGAAACCTTATAATGGATTCAGGTCAGGCAGTCGTCGATCAATGGTCGATGTTGATCGTCCAGTTCCCGATCCGGCCCCGTATAGGCTCTGGGCCAGCGTTTTTTCACCACCGGGCTGTCGCTGGCCAAGGCATGGCAGGTGTTTAGCACCAGGGGCGGTGGTCGATCTTCGGGCGGCTTAGCGTCGTCCTGGTCATAACGCCGGCCATAGATGGTCTGGAAGAGGGTGGTGGCGACCGGTCCCAGCAACTCGGTCATGTGGGTGCAGCCGCTGATTCCATTGAACAGTTCCCTGAGTTTGAGCGACCAGCCCGGCCCGACCCGTATTCCGATCAGTCGCCGGTAGCGTTCAGTAATTGCCGGGCACAGTCCGAATGGCGAACGGTCGGTGCAGGCCGCTACTTCGTGAATCAGAAACTCGTCGTCTACAGTCAGGCGGATGGACATGTCATGCAGCGGATCGCCGGCTTCGATGGCGCCGCCCCGATCTTCATTGGGGAATGGATAGGTTTTTACATCCACCAGCCGGCCTTCGATATCCCACAAGCCGTCTTCGCGCTGGTAGCCCAGGCACTCAACCGTGCGTCGGTGCAGCAATTGGCGGGGAGCGGCGGCGGGAAGCGGCATGGCGGATTCCTTGGCAGTGGGGAGCAAGCAGTCAGTCAGTCAAAAAAACGCCATCCATGATCCGCGCCAGCCGATCATCCAGCTGGGCCAGCACCGCCTGTTTCTGACTTGGCGGGTAATCCCACCAACCAGCGATTTCATCCAGGGTGCGGAAGCAGCCCTCGCACAGTTGGGTCTGTGGGTTCATGACGCAAACCCCGACGCAAGGAGAAGCGGGATCGCTGGACAACAATGCAGAATCGGTGGTCATGGCGGGGTACTGGGCAGCCGGCGCGGAGATCATCATAGCGCGTTGTGGCCGATTGAATCCATGCACAATCCGGTCGCCAGCGGGAGGCTGTCATCCAGTGGGCAGATCGCCCGTTGCGGATGAACAATCCGGTCAAGGCAAGAACCCCCTGTGCAGACGCACAGGGCAAGGACAAAAGGGTTGGCCGCGAAGAGTTAGGAGAGGGTTATTATGGGCTTATCGAGTGTGCTTGGTTTGAGACACGCGCTATAACGCTCTGGTCGGGCGGTGGGGACCGACCCTCGATCCTGTGGTGGTTGGGCGCTCTCCGCCCTCTTCGAGGCTAACCATCTGATCTTATTAATGCGTATCTGTCAATCAGGGTTTATTTAAAAATTAAAGCGTATCTGTAGAAATACATACTATTCTTATAAAGTTTATATGTATTTTATCAAAAATAGCTAAAAGTGCTGGTATCCGTAAATCAGGTAAAACCATGATAAAATGATGGTCTTACCTGATCAGGGACGGCGCCGTGTATCAAGCATCGCAAACTTTAGTGAGGCTTTATGCTTGTGTGGAGGCATTGCCCGGTTTAACCTTGTAACCGGTTTTAAAAAGCAGGGGCGGGCTGACCGCATCCAGTATGTGATCAGTAGAACTAACCTAAAAACGACTCAGGAGGAAACAATCAATGTTGTGCTATCAAGATTGCGTGGAACTCAGCGACCTGACCGAGGAAGAGATCGAGGCGATTGCCCAGCACGAGCATTTGCCAGAAATGGCAGCCTTGGAGTTGGGCAGTTATCTGGTGCATACCGCAGAAGGCATTCCCATGATCAAGCGCATTATTCTGGATGACATTGAGGAAGCGCGCCGGCGCGGACACGATCAGAAAGCGCTGCAGCTCAAGCTGGTGCTGAAACACTTTGTAGATACTCACCCTGACGCCGAGAAGAAGTGAAGCCGGAAGCCCCGCCCATTTCGAGTGAAAATCGGGGTTTCGGAACCGTGCCTTGCGCACCCCTGGATGCTGGATGAGAGTAGTTCAGGGGCGGCATTCAGTCAGTAGGGCTTCGACCTCGGCTAGACCAGCCCGACGCATGGGTCGGCCATCAATAGGGCTGCACGGCGCTTCTCGTTCGTCTAGTGGCGGGAAAATCGTCAGATCAACCGGATGATCGTCCGCGTTGAAGCGGAAAGCCGGTAACTGCACCTGATCGCCGTTACTCATCTTGAGTCGGCGTTCCAGCGCTTCAAAGGGAATGCGCTGTTCCATCAGGAACATGAGAATATCTTTGGATGTATTGGCGAACAGGTGCAGATGAATGCCGGTGTATGGGCCGGTAGCCCCGCTCAAGACTGGGCCAACCAGGCGAGGCCGGAAGTCCGCCAGAAAGCGCATGACCTTCAGTGCGGTTTCGCGCAGGTCGCGCAGATGGAGCGATTGTTGGTCGGCGTGAAACAGCCGCTGATAATCAAGCAGCGCCTGTTCGATTTCAGCGTTGCCTGGCAGGACAGTCCGGTCGGTGACCGCCAATCGCAGTGCGGCCTTGCGTTTGGCGATCCGGAAGTCCTGGATGCCTTCCTCAGCCATGATCCGGGCGCATTCCTGGGTTAGCAGGGTCTTGAGGCGGCGATCATCGCGGCGGTGGGCCATGAGCAAACTCCATGTGGGGCGACAGCGGATGATAGCGCGAGTGGAGACGCTAGACGGCTTGGAGAGGCGGCGTCACAATCCTGCAAGGATTTGCCCGCGCAGGATGAAGTTGCCGTCGTTCGTGGCGCGTTGTCTGCTATAGTCTCACGAGGTGCGGGTTTGATTCTTGGTTGAATTGACTGGGTTGAATCAACTTTGAGGAAGCGTAACTTGGCTCTGCTCAAGCGTAAAGAACCCATTTTGGGCATCGATATCAGTCTATCAGCGGTTAAGCTGATCGAACTGAGCCGTTCCGGGAACCGGTTTCGGGTTGAGGCGTTCGCCATTGAACCGCTGGGCGAAGGGATGATGGAAGATCGCAATCCCGCAGATACCGACAATGTTGCGGAAGCGATCAAGCGGGCATGGCGTAATTCCGGCACCCGAATGCGCCATGCAGCGGTGGCCGTGCCGACTTCCGGGGTGATCACGCGCACGATGCCAATGCCCGCTGAATTCAAGGAAAGCGATATCGAGGTCAATATCCCGATTGAGGCGTCGCAGTACATTCCATATCCCGTTGAAGAAATCTACCTGGATTTCGAAGTGAAAGGCCTGTCTCTGGCCAGCGCCGAGATGCAGGACGTTATGCTGGTGGCCACCCGCAAGGAGAACGTGGATACGCGGGACGCCGCGCTCAGGAATGCTGGACTGGTTCCAGCCATTGTGGATGTGGAAGCCTACGCGCTGGAGAACACCTTCCGATTGCTAATGGACAGTTTGCCCAAACCCAGCGCTGGCGGCGGACTCAGTCTGAGCAAGGCGCGGGACGGCCTGACCGCACTGGTCGATATCGGCGCCACCATGACCAACCTGTATATCCTGCAAGAAGATCACGTCATTTTCACCCGTGAGCAGAGCTTCGGCGCGGATCATCTGACGGTGCGAGTGGCTGAAGCCTATGGTCTGACTCGTGAGCAGGCGGAGCAGGCCAAGCGCACCGGCCAACTGGCCGAAGATTACGGGCCGATGGTGCTGGAGCCGTTCAAGCAGATGCTGGCTGAGCAGATCGGTCACGGTCTACAGTTCTTTTTTTCCTCCGACCAGTTTATTTCGGGTCGCTATACTGTGGATAGCATCGTGCTGATTGGCGGAGGCGCGATGATCATGGGTCTGGATCGGGTAGTGGCTGACGTATTGGGCATCACCACGTTGGTCGCCAATCCTTTCAAGAACATGGGGAGCGCCGCCCGGGTGAACAGCGGCGCCTTGTTGCGCGACGCCCCTTTGCTGGCGGTCGCCTGTGGACTGGCGCTAAGGAGCTTCGACTGATATGACGCGCATCAACTTACTGCCTTGGCGCGAAGCTCGCCGCCTTCAGCGGCAGCGCGATCTGATCGGGATGCTGGTGGCCGCAGCGCTGTTGGGAGCCGGTATCGTGTTCGGGGTGTACACCGAGATCAATAACCGCATTGAGTATCAGCAGCAGCGCAATCAGTATCTGACGGGTGAAATCGCCCGCCTCAAGAAGGCGGCTGAGGAGCTTGAGGAACTGAAAAAGACCAAGACTCGACTGCTGGATCGACTGAATGTCATCCAAAAGCTGCAAGCGAGTCGCCCCGGTATGGTGCGGACGCTGGATGGTCTGGTGCGGCTGATTCCTCAAGATATTTACCTGACCTCATTCAAGATTGCCGGCACTCAAATCACGCTCAACGGCGTCGCCAAATCTGATTTGGTGATCTCCGAGTTCATGCGCAGCATCCGTGACTCCAAGCTGTTTGGTGAACCGGCGTTGCAGATTATTGAGACCAAGACTATCAATAAAGCGGTGCAGGCCCGGGTCTTCGAGCTGATCGTTCCTATCAAGGTGGACCGAGGTTTGACGGGCGCGGAGGGCAACACATGAACCTGTCCGAAATTAACCTCAGCAATATTGATATCCGGGAAGCCGGCGAGTGGCCGCTGGCGGGCAAGGCGGTGCTGATCGTCCTGGTGATCGCCGCCATTTTGGGCGCGGGGTATTATTTCTTTACCGATGAACAGTTGATCAAGCTGGACCAAGTCGCTCGCGAGGAGCAGAAGCTGCGGGCGGATTTCATCGAGAAGCAGCGGGTGGCCGCCAATCTGGAGTCGTTCCGGGCGCAACTCAAACAGATGGAAGCTGATCTGGAAGTGATGCTGCGGCAATTGCCAACGGGCACTGAAATGCCGGATTTGCTGCAGGATGTGTCGAACACGGGCAAGAAGAATGGGCTTGATTTCCAGTTATTCAAGCCCCAAGCCGAGCAGCCCCGGGATTTTTACGCCGCCAAACCGATCACGATTAATGCTACGGGAACCTATCATGAATTTGGGGCGTTTGTCAGCGGGGTGGCGGCGCTGTCGCGGATCGTGACGCTGGAGAATGCAACCCTGACGGCCGCAGGCAACCCTGCCAAGCGTGGCGGCAGAAAGGATATCACGATCAGTAAGGAGCCGCTGACTATCCAGGCGACCTTGCAGACCTATCGCTATATGGATGAGAGCACCGCGCCGAAAGCGGCGGCGCCAAAAAAACCGGGAGCGGCCAAGAAATGAATGTGCGTTCTCATCTGGATTTGACGACAGAACCTGGTCGCGCCATTTTGGCGATGGGGGCAATGCTGGTGGCGCTGGCTGGGTGCGCCCAGCGGGATATGAGCGACCTGCAATACTTTGTTGAAGAAACCAAGCGCACCACGCCGATTAAAAAGCCTGATCCACCGCCGCAAATCAAACCTTATACGCCGTTCGCCTATACGGCTCAGGGGATCAAGGACCCATTTCTTCTGGCCCCATTTGCCCAGGAGGAAGAGCTGGAAATGACCCAGGAAGTCGGGGCCGCGCCACAACCGGGGGCCGCACCATATACCGGGCCGAAACCGGATCCGAACCGGGTGCGGGAGGAATTGGAGAAGTACTCGCTGGGATCGCTGAAAATGATGGGTACGGTTCGCATGGGTGGCGGAACCGATCTGTGGGCGCTGATTC
>JAJHPN010000222.1 GCA_020890855.1 Candidatus Contendibacter sp.
GAAGACTGCCCGCGTGGGCGGTTCAGGAAATGGCGCGCTGATCAATCGTTATCAGTCCCAACTGAAGGCCATTCGGCACTTGCCGCCGATGATCCTGACCTTCAGGCAGTGGGTCGGCACGGAATGGCCGAATTCCGGGCGCCAGAGACTCGGCGCGAGCTGGGCCTGACCGGCAGTGAGAGACCACTGTACCCGCTGACCACCGGGCAGACGCAAATAACCTTGTGCGCCGGAGTCCTGACCTTTGATCGCTGGCTCGGCGACAATCGCGGGGTGTAGATGGAAGCAGGCGACGGCCTCGCGATATTCACCGGTGATCGTGTCGGTGACCACCCACTGTCCCGGCGTCATCTCCCAGGCGCGGCGATGGATGGGCTGACCCGGCAGGCGGCGATAGCCGTCATGGGCCGCGGAAACCTGCAATGGCCCGTCCACCGAAACGGCGAACACCCGCGCGCGCCGCGCGACCCGAAAGCCGCCCCAGACTTCGCTGGAATCTGCGCCATCAATTTGCACCGTGCTGTGCGCCGCCGTCCCCCGCTCGGCCAGCCGTTCGGGGCTGTTGCCGTAACGGGAGATCCCGCCATTGACGATTACCCGCTGGCCAAACAGCGATAACTCGAATGACAGGGTATCGGCATGGGCGTGGCCGGGCAGATAGTCCGGCCCAACCGGCGCCACATCCAGTAACGCCACCGCAGGGCCTGCTTCCAAGCGGATATAGCCGGAGTCGGGCAATACCGTCAGTCCCCGCAATAGCGTTGCCGGTCGATCCAGTCCCAGGCGCTGCCCGTAAGCGACCAACTCGGCCAGGGTGGGCGCAATGCCCATTGCCGCATCGTTGAAGAAGCTGATTTCGCCATCAGGATGCCCCATGACTGACAGCCAGTGGGTCATGGCCGTCGCCTGCTGGCGGTAAAACCCCACGGTATCGGCATTGACCGTCTCCGGATCATGGCCGGCCAGATTGATCAGATCCAGCACATCCTCCAGCAGGATGGCGTGATACATCGGACTGCGCTCGAAATGGCCTCCGTCGGGCAGAATCTGCTCGCGCAACTCCCGCGTCAGCAGGCGCTGACCGAAAGCGCGCCACTGCTCAGCTTCATCTCCCGCGAAAAAGATCCCGGCTGCCATCAGGGCCTTGGCGTTAGCCAGCAGATGATTACCCAGCAGATGATATTCGAGGCGACGGCGCAGCCAGCGGGTTTGCACCGCCAGGCTGTGCAAGCACTCGGGCGGCAGCGCGTGCCCGGCCAGCGCCCATTTGATCCAGTTGACGATGCGCAGCGAGGTCGGATAAGGCTCCCAGCCAGGGCCGACGCCCGGCGGATTCTCCGCCACCCAGCGCTGCAACAGGGCGTCATGCCACGCTGCCCGGGTTGGGGAATCGGCCGCATTCAGGTCATCAAAATAGTGCAGGTTATACCGCCAGAGCAGGTCACACCCCGGATCGTTCCAGGCGCCTGCCCCGATGACCGCCCGGGTTTCATTCAGAAAGCGGAAGGTTTCAGGTCCGAGCATTGATGCCGGCTTTGGTGTGGGCGTTATCCAGTGACCGTTGGGTAGACGCCGTCCAGGTGCGGGACGCGGATCAGGTCGTGGGCGATAGAGCCGAAACCACAAGCGGCCATAGAATTGGACCGGGCGCAGATAACGCAGGGTATGCCAGTATTTTGCAAGGCCGGTCACGGCGCGCCTCCCGAACCACCCCGGCGCTTCGCGCCACCCCGCCTTAGCCAGGGCGGGGAATCAAGAGATCTGGCAATCATCGGGAAGGGCGATCAGCGTGGATATTTTCCAGAATCTCCAGCATCTTCCGCGCCAACGTAATGCGGTTATAACGTGGCGCAGCTTCCAGGGCATTGGCGCGCAGTTGCTGATAACGGACCTGATCCCCAGCCAGGCGCAGCAACCCATCACCAAGGGCTTCGACATTCTCCGGCTCAAACACCCGTCCGATGTCCTCGCGCTCAACAATGTCGGCAGACTCCCCCGCGACGCCATGCAGCACCGGAATCCCCATGCCCATGCATTCGAACAGCTTTGAGGGGATAACCTGAGTGAAGTTGTCGCTCTTCCTGAGATGGATGATGGACACATCCAGCAGTGACCAGTAGCGGGGAACCTCAGCTTTCGGCACCGTATCCAGAAAGGTCACGTTTTTCAGCCCCATCTGTTTAGCAGTCGCTTTCAGCGCCGATTTGCGCGCCCCATCGCCCAGCAGTACGAAATGAACCTCTGGGCTGGTCGGTAAGGCGGCGATCCGCTGCGCCGCCTCCAGTAGCGTTTCCAGCGCGTGGGCCATGCCGTGGGTGCCGATATAGCCGGCGACGAACTTGTCGGTCAATCCCAACTGCCCGGCCAGTTCCGGATCGCGCGGCATCGGCTGAAAGCGGCTGAGATCGACGCCATTGGTGATGACGGCGATCTGGTCACCATCAATGCCGCGCGCGATCAGATTACGCCGGAACGATTCGGTGACGGCCACCACTGCCGCCGCGCGTCGGTACAAAAACAGCTCCAGGCATTCCAGCAGCCGCAGCGCGGCTGAATCCTGCATCGCGCCCACGGTCTTGATCGATTCCGGCCACAGGTCGCGCAATTCGAAGATGAACGGCCGCCAGCGGAATACCGAGAGCATCCAGGCGGCGCAGTTGGTAAAGAACTGGGGCGAGGTGCCAACAATCACGTCCGGTCGCCGCTGCACCAGCCCAGCCAGAAAACCGAAAACCATAAACGACAGATAGTCCAGGGTGCGCTTGGCCACGCCGGCGTTGGCGGCGATATAGGTCCAGACCCGCACCACCTCAATGCCGTCCATGGTTTCGCGCTGCCAGAGCCGATTGCGATACCCCGGAAAGACTTTGCCCGTTGGAAAGTTCGGCGCGCCGGTAATGACGGTCACCTGATGACCGGCTTTGACCCACTCGCGACAATGTTCAAAGGTCCGCGAAGCCGGGGCGTTGACTTCGGGTGGGAAGTTATCCGTCAGAAACAGAATGCGCATCGTTCTTCATACTTCCTTCTGTAAAATTTCCTGGAATCAAAGCCTTAAAACTTAAAACTTAAAACTTTCTCCAGCGCCGCCACAATCCGTTCCGCTGCTCGTCCATCCCATAACTCGGGAATTGCGCCCGTTTTCCACTGGCCCGCCATGACGCGAGCCAGCGCGGGGGCCAGTTTGGCCGGATCGGTGCCGATGAGTTCGTTGGTGCCGATGGTGACCGTCTCCGGTCGTTCGGTGGAATCGCGCAGGGTCAGGCAGGGCACGCCCAGCACCGTGGTTTCCTCGGTGATGCCGCCGGAGTCGGTGATGACCGCTTTCGCGTGTTTCACCAGGTAGTTGAATTCCAGATAGGGCTGCGGTTCCACCAGATGCAACCCGGCCGGGAGGTCGGCCAGCGCGCGCAGGGTCTTGGCGGTGCGGGGATGCACCGGAAAGATCACCGGCCAGCCCTGAGTCCCTTCGCCAATGGCGTCCAGCAGTCGGGAGAAGCCCGCCGACTCATCGACATTGGCGGGCCGGTGCAGGGTGACGACAAAGTAGCCGCCCGGCTGCAACTGGAACTCGTCCCAGAACGGCGGCGGGCGAAGTCGGTCGAGATGGGCCAGCAAGGTATCGATCATGGTGTTGCCGACGAAGAAGATCCGTTCCTCGCCCACTCCGGAACGGCGCAGGTTGGCGT